>NZ_DKHR01000005.1:0-55550 GCF_002453835.1 Psychrobacter sp. UBA6739 | reverse complement strand
ACTTTCGCTCGCCTTCCTTGTATCTGAATTATATTGTACCGGCTATATATTCATAAAGGTTCAAAAAACATTACACTCGTTTCCGTAGGCGCATAAGGTTTATGGTTACTGTTCTTAGGAATAACGACAACTTCACCAGCGTTCACCTCTACGGTTTTGTCTTCTAATATAATAAATAGCTGTCCTGACAATACGTGAAATAACTTATCTTCATATTCGTGATTATGCCATTCATATTCACCTTTCAATTTAGCCAGTTTTACGGTTAATTGATTAAACTGAGCAATATCAGTAGGCTTCCAAAACTGTTCAATATCATCAAGCTCTTTTTTTATATTCACTATCAGCAGACTCATGCTTACTCCTTTTTGGTATGCGAATACCATTGAATTATATTTAATTGATAATCATTAACATTAAGATGATTGTTTATTACTAATAATGCTATTATTGCTTCGAGACTGGAGAACTGGCTATTTATACGTGTAAAGCTATTTTTAGCTGGATATAACATAAACACACATACCAAAACATCTTGATTGTATTTATATGGCAAACTTACATGCATTTTACGACCACTATCAGACCGAATACTGGTCTTTCGATCATCCTGATTCTGACTATTTGATTAAACGTCCAACTTATGATGGCAGCTCTGGTTATGGTGACTTACTGAGCTTGCATAATGGTATCGTGCTCGGTCGAAACAGCATTGCTAGCAGCCAATCTTTGGTGGAACCCGCCGCACCATTTTCTTGTGATGTAGGGATGCATTTAATTGTAGATGCGAACTATACCTTACATGCTAGTAATTTACGGACTGATACAAGTATTCATTCGCAGCAAATTTGGCGACGATCAGGAGATTTTGGTGATATCAACTCTATAGTTGATACTGAATATTTGCAGAATTCCCCTATAAATAGCCATATCGTAACAATCGATTTTAATCAAACATTGTTGTCGCGCTGGGCAGAAAGCTTCGCTGTTCCAACATGGCTATTACCTTCTAATAATCAAGATCCTGAAATGGTTCAAGTCAGCTTATCCAACCAGCCGCGTCTACTTGCTCGTGCAGCTTATATCCTCTCTTTACCTTGCTGTACTTTGAGTGATCGATTAGCTTTGGAGAGTCAAGCATTGCTGCTTTGCCAAGATATTTTAGGCATTCAAGATATATCAGGCCGATTAGCAAACCAAAAAAGCCAAATTGATCAGGCCGTTGATATTATTCGCCAAGAGTACAGTAATAAATTAACAATTTCCTTGTTGGCTCAACGAGTGGGTATAAACGAATGCTATCTCAAGCAAAAGTTCAAACAACAAACGGGTAAAACAATCGGCAGCTTTATCCGTGAACTGCGTATGCAGGAAGCAATGCGTTTGTTGCTAGATGAATATAAAAGCGTCCAAGAGACTGCATGGTATGTTGGCTATCGTGATCCTAGCAATTTCAGTAAAGCTTTTGCCAAATTTTATGGCGTTACACCCACACAACTTATCTAGCCAACCAATAGATGTCAAGCTGCCACAATCTTCTGAAATCAGCTAAATAAGCATTGCTGATATACGACTTATTTATGCCAAACCTATGTTGCGCCTGAGTTAATTCAATCTTTAAACCTTGGTAAATGCTGAGGTATCGTTCCGAATAAGTTCCCTTATTCACGGTATAACTTCCCAATTTCACCTTATATTCAACTTACCTATTCAAACAAGCATAGTATGATTGATTCTCATTTATGCTTTAATGAAAAATCCTAGCAATGAGTTTTATAGACTGTTGGTGGTATGTTTCAGCGTAGTAAAAAGTCATTCGTAATAAGTAAGAAGAACTTCAATAATGCGCTCACTATCTTTGTTACTCATTTTACTCTGTGCCGTTTCTCTTATGCTGGGCTCAAAACAGACCTCACTTATAGCTCTCTTTAATTTCTCCAACGATGCATGGTTGACCTTAACGGCGAGCCGTATACCACGGCTGATTGCGCTGGTACTGACAGGAGTGGGTTTGTCTGTTAGCGGCGTGATTTTACAGCACATCGTCCGTAACAAGTTTGTTGAGCCCGCAACTTCAGGGGGTTTGGATGCTGCCAAACTTGGCATTTTGGTCTCGCTCACCATGCTTCCTAATGCCAGTACGAGTAGTAAAATGATCTTTGCGCTGGTTTTTTGCTTTGCCGCAAGCTTACTTTTTATTCTCATTATCAGTCGTATTAAGTTTAAGAGCGCTGTGCTTATTCCTGTTCTTGGGTTGATGTATGGCAGTGTGCTGAGATCAATTGCGGAGTTTTATGCGTATCGCCATAATATTTTACAAAGTATGCAAGGGTGGTTATTGGGAGATTTTTCAAGGGTTATACAAGGTCATTACGAGCTGATTTATATTATTTTGCCCATCATTGTATTAGCCTATATTTATGCCCATCGCTTTACGGTACTGGGTATGGGCGAGGACATGGCCGCCAGTCTAGGACTCGGCTATGCGGCGACAGCTGCCTTAGGGCTTATGCTAGTCTCAGTAACGGTGGCCGCTTCAGTCATCACCATCGGCGCCATACCTTTTGTGGGGCTGGTTATTCCAAATCTAGTCGCTCTAAAGTACGGGGAAAACCTGTCGCGGACACTGCCAGTAGTCGCCTTAGGCGGTGCTTGTTTGCTGCTGATTTGTGATATTTTTGGGCGGCTCGTCATTTATCCTTTTGAGGTTCCCATTGGCCTTACCGCAGGCGGGGTAGGCGGTGTAATATTCCTTGTGTTAATCATGAAGGGGGTGAGATGAGTGCTGCGGCAAAGGTTTGGGCGACCGTGATACTGATTATATTGCTGGCGCTTATCTTCTTATTGATAGGCTCTGATTTAGATTTTGATTACTTAATTCCTAAGCGTTTGATGCGTCTAGCGACTATTGTTCTCGGTAGTATATGCTTAGCTTTTTCATCTATAATCTTTCAAACTATTGTTGGCAATCGTATTTTGGCGCCTTCTATCATGGGCTATGAGGCTGTTTATTTATTGTGGCAAGTGCTGCTGCTCTTTGTGATGGGTACAAATGGACTGATGCTGCTAGGTGTCAGTGGTAATTTTATCGTATCAATCGTATTGATGCTGGCATATTCTTGGGCACTTCATCACTGGCTTTTCCCTCGATGTAAAAATGATGTCTATACCTTGTTGTTATTTGGCTTGGTGTTGACGATGGTCATCGGTACGGTTACGCAGTTTATTCAGCTGCGTATTAGCCCTGGCGAGTTTTCGGTTTTTCAGGGGTTAAGCTACACCTCGTTTAATCGATCTCAGCCAGAGACTCTGTTTTATGGAGCGCTTGCGGTAGCCACCGTACTATGGGTTAGTCGTAAGACACTGCCTGTCTTAGATGTGATGGCGCTTGGCCGTGAGCAGTCGCTGTCTCTTGGTGTAAACCATCCTAGATATGTTAAGTTATATCTGGCTTTAATTGCCATTTTGGTGGCTGTGTCAACGAGCTTGATTGGTCCTACGGTATTTATGGGTGTGTTCATTGCCAACATCGCTTATGCGCTTGCAGGGAGTAACCAACACAAAGTCACCTTACCCATCGCTTGTGCCATTACTATCGCCATATTTTTAGTCGCTCAAATATTTGTTGAGCATGTCTTTAATTATAAAACCAGTGTCAGTATTCTCGTCAACCTTGTGGGTGGCATCTATTTTCTTGCGCTGACCGTCCGTACTAGAGGGTTCACATGATTACCATCAACCATGTCCATAAAAACTATGGCAAAAAATCTGTGCTATCAGATATCAGCCTAGAATTTCAGGCTGGCAGTGTTACCTCTTTAATTGGTCCTAATGGTGCTGGAAAATCCACCTTGTTGATGATGATGGCAAGGCTATTGGAAACAAGTAGCGGTGAGATATCATTCAATGATCGCAACATCCGTGAGATTGGTACTTCTGAATACGCGCATCATGTTGCGACACTGCGGCAGTCTCCAGGGTTTAATCTACGATTAACCGTGGAGGAGCTGATCTCCTTTGGACGCTTTCCGTATAGCCGTGGTGCGCTAACCACAGAAGATCGACGCATCATTGATGAGGCCATTGATTTTTTGGCATTAGAGCCTCTACGTCATTCTTATCTGGATGAATTAAGTGGTGGACAGCGGCAAATGGCTTTTTTGGCGATGACCATCGCGCAACAGACAGATGTGTTGTTATTGGATGAGCCACTAAACAATCTTGACATGAAGCATGCAGTGCAAATCATGCAAGCCTTACGCCGTCTATGTGATGAGCGGGGGCGCACGGTGATTTTGGTGATTCATGATATCAATTTTGCAGCCAACTATTCTGACCATATTGTGGCTTTAAAAAATGGCACGCTTAGCTTTAGCGGACTGTCCGAGCAGGTCGTGACAGAAACCAATTTAAGTGAGTTATACGATCTTGATTTTGAGATCATTCGTAGTGAACGTGGTTGCCTGTGCAACTACTTCAATTTATCAGGGGATGCAGTATGAATTTGAGTAAGAGAGATTGGGTTTGGATACTGGTCATGTCGGCCGCCGTATCATTACAAGGATGCGAAAAAAAATCTACTGAGCTGACAAATGAGCCAGCACACGCGTCACAAAAACTTGAGACGCCCATCACGATCAAGCATGAGCTTGGTACTACTGTCATCAATACTCGACCGCAACGCGTCGCGGTACTGGATATGAATGAAGCTGATTTTTTGGATCAGCTCGATGTTCCGATTGCAGGAATGGTCAAAGACTATATTCCGCACTTTCTTTCGCAGTACAAAGCGGATGCCGCAGTAGAGGACTTGGGCGCTATTGTTCAGCCAAATATGGAACGTATCCATGCGCTACATCCTGATCTGATTTTAATGACCCCGCTTCACGCCGCTAACTATCAAGAGCTGTCAGAGATTGCACCGACTCTGCATTTCGATGTGAATTTTAATAACAGTCAGCAGCATATAGCCAGTGTTAAAAGCCACTTATTAACTCTAGGTCGTATTTTTGATAAAGAGGCATTGGCAGAACAAAAAGCCACGCAGTTAGATGCAAGAGTCAAAGAGGTTCAGGACTTCACAAAAAACCGCTCAGAAAAAGCACTGGTTGTCTTACACAATAATGGGGCTTTTAGCAATTTTGGGCTGCAATCACGCTATGGTTTTATCTTTAATGACTTGGGTGTCAAGCCTGCGAGTACGATTGTAGAGACCAGCCTACATGGACAGCCGATTTCTAGTGAGTTTATACAGCAGGCAGATCCAGACATTCTTTATATTGTAGACCGTACCGCTGTCATGGAGCATCGCGCTATTATCAATCCTGATGATGTGAGCAACCCTTTACTTCGTCAAACAACAGCATGGAAAAATGGTCGTGTTGTTTTTGTTGATGCAGATGCGTGGTATATAGCAGCCGCTAGCCCAACCTCATTAAACATCATAATGGACGATGTCCTCAAAGGCTATCAGCCAACGTCCTAGAGACACTCTAGGAACCTTCTAAGACGAACGATGTTTTTTAACGTAGGACTAGGACACGCTCTAGTGAATAATTAAGTGAGAAAGAGAGGGCTCTTTTTATCCTAAATTGTTAATGATTATCATTTGTGTTTTTATTCGCATTATTATTTTCCATCAAAACAAGAGGACGTTTCCATGCACCAACTTCAACACTTAGATCATAAAAATAGGGTCAAACAGCGGGCGACACTGACCAAACCTTCTTTCGCGCTCAATTATATCGTATCAGCAAGACTTGCCATGTCTTTGAGCCTAGTCGCTGGGACGGTATTCATCTGTATGCCATCAGCGTATGCACAGACAAATAGTAATGTGACACATAGTGAGCAAACCACTGAGTCTGGCAATGGAGCGCAAAACCCACCGTTAGAGGAGGATAACAACGTTCCTACAGTGACCTTGCCTGCGATAACAGTAGTGGCAGAACGCAACGACAATCCTATCTACTCAGGTGGGCAGGTGACCTATACCAATCACGCTGGATTCTTGGGAAATAAGGATTTTTTAGAGACGCCGTTTAGTGCCATCAGCTATACCGATAAATTTATTGAAGATCAGCAAGCCACCGATATTACGGCTGTCATCGCTGCTACTGATCCTGCCGTCTTTAGCAGTGGGGTTGGTGGCCAGAATCTTGAAAGTTATTCTATCCGTGGATTCTCTTCAGACGTTGGTGATGTTACGGTAGACGGGCTATTCGGTATGGCACCTTATTATCGTAGCTCACCTGAGATGTTTGAGCGTATCGAAGTACTCAAAGGGCCCTCAGCTTTATTGAATGGTATGCCGCCCAAAGGCTCAGTAGGCGGTGCAGTCAACCTAGTGCCTAAACGAGCAGGCGATGAGCCGTTGACGCGAGTGACGGCAAGATATTTATCAGACTCACAACTTGGTGGGCATGTGGATGTAGGACGTCGTTTTGGTGAAGACAAGCAGTTTGGTGTTCGGATTAATGGTGCTTATAGAGAGGGTGATAGTGCAGTAAATGATCAAAAAAAACAAGCGCAACTGGCTTCTGTTGCACTGGACTGGAAAGGAGAGCGTGCTCGATTATCGACAGATCTTTATCATAGTAAAGATCGTGTCGATGGACCGACTCGCGGTCTCACCCTAGCACCAGGATTGTCGATTCCTAAGCCGCCCAAACCAGAGACGCTACTGAACCCAAGCTGGGCATTTAATGATAGTGAAGATAAGGGGCTAATGATACGTGGTGAATATGATGTGACTGACGATTTAATGATTTATGGTGCGGGCGGAAATAGTAAAACAAAATTTAAGTCGCAGAGTGCCTCTGTCGCGCAGATTATCAATGCCGCAGGAGATTATCGGACTAACCTTGGAGAAGTTGATGATGAAGTCGAAAGACAGTCTGCTGAGATAGGGTTAAAAAGTAAATTCCAAACAGGACGAGTTAATCATCAATTGGCATTTAACATCGTTGACTATCAGGAAGATTATGATTTAAGTGCTAGAAGGGGTTTATTAGCTGAAGACTGGGTCACGAACATATATAAACCAGTATGGGAGTCGCGTAATATTCCCTTCAATTCTCCTGCGCTACTGAACACAAAAACGAATTTGACCAGCTATGGTCTTGCAGACACACTGTCTTTTGCTGAGGATAAATATCAGCTGACTTTAGGACTGCGACATCAACAGGTAGAAAGTAAACAAGCAGGTATGCTGGCATCAGCAAAGGATTACAACGAAAGTGCGACTACGCCATCAATAGCGCTACTAAGTAAAGTAAACGATCAAGTTTCTTTGTATGCTAACTATATAGAAGGTTTGAGCCAAGGTTCTACTGCACCGATAGATGCAGAAAATGCTGGTGAAATGTTTGCCCCTTATAAGACGCAACAAAAAGAAGTTGGCGTAAAGCTTGATCTTGGTGAGTTCTCACATACCCTAAGTGTTTATGAAATAGAGAAACCTAATAGCTATTTAGACCCTGTTAGTAATATCTTTTCTTATGCTGGCGAACAGCGTAACCGAGGTGTTGAATGGGGGTTTTTTGGCTCACCCATTGAAGATATACGCCTAATGGGTGGGGTTTCATATATTGATGCGAAGCTAACCAAGACGCTTGGTGGCGTTAATGAGGGTAATAGAGCTACAGGTGTCCCACAATGGCAGTCTAAGCTTGGTGTTGAATGGGATCTACCTTTTATTCAAGACTTGACATTGACAGCTAATGCAAACTCGATATCTAAGCAATATCTTGACGCAGGCAACTCACTGTCATTACCAGGTCGCACTGTATATGATTTAGGTGCACGTTATGCCACCTCTATTGATAAAAAGCCGCTGACATTAAGAACGAGTGTTGCTAACGTAACTAATAAAGCTTATTGGGCAAAGCCGCATTATACCAGTCTTGGCTTGGGTGAGCCGCGTACATTTATGCTGTCAGCCACAATGGATTTTTGATTTGAGTTAAGGCGTGTTTGTAATATCATTATAGATTAGTGAATTATAGTGCTAAAGATTTGCCGCACCCAAATAGGAAATTTATTAGCATATAATTCACTCTTCTGTGAGTTCAAGGCTCAAAAAGTAGATGAGACGTAGACTTAGCGATATCAATAATTACTCGTTATTCTACTGGCAAGTTGTTACCTAAAGCATAAATAGAATGGTGCTCATTGAAAGCTTGTTATAGGCTTACTGAATTATATTTAAACACATCATATTAACGCACCCGATTAATTCTTAAGATGAAAAGTAGATTTAGCGGTGCCTATTGGAGTGCTTTTTATGGCACTTAAAATGAAGGAGTGAGCCACAGCTCCATGATCATGCCTAGCAGAACGAAAGTGACACCTACTGAACACCCAGTATTTATCTCTCTTGCCGGCAAATTCATAAGACCGTATTGGTCTAATATTAATGAAATGAGCAGTAGCGTACTACCACGGCGAGCCACTTCTGGTAATTGTTGTTCTAAATCCATAGTACATCGACGTCGCCAGCAGCTTCCACCGCTCGTCCCAAGATCACAATCACCTTAGCTTGAGCATCCAGCTCATGACTACTACGCCAATCGTTGTCGAAATTAAGCAAACTAACAAAGCCACTGAAATAAAAATAGCAATGAGTTTGCCTTTTGAGAGGACGGCAATATAGTCAGTTCAATCTCATTTGGCGTTCTGGTACGTTTGGCATCTTCTATCGTACCAAGGCCATCATATGCTCTAAGAAGCCTTGTTCAGGCGCTTGGGTGATATGAATAATATATCAGTGTTGAGCCATATAGAGAGCTATTAATTGAATTATGGATACCGCTTAGATATCGAATCTTGAGTGACGCTGGAGCAGTATTTTTTGGGAGCAATAAGGGTTTTCGATATTGTAAATAATTATAGAAACAACAATGATTATCATTTACAATATTGTTCACAAAGTTAGTACACACAGCATTATTAGCTAAATATAACTTTTACCACTCTTTGATCCTCCAATTAAGTGAAGTGAATATGAAACGCCACCATCAAGTTGCTCTATCCTTTCTTACCTTTTGTATCAGCCAGCAACTATATGCACAAAACAATGTCAGTGCTATGGACATCGCTTCAAATACGATGCTTTCAGAAGACTTAGCTGTCAACGCCGCCTCAAGTGAGTTACCAAACGTGACTTTAGATACCATTACGGTCACTGCTAAAGCAAGGACAGGAACGGCTTTGGCACAAAAAATTAGTGAGATGCCTGCCGTCACGCAGGTAATTACCGAAAATGAGCTGCAGATGCAGGCGACAGGCAATCGTACTACTGGAGATATATTGGCTCAGCTGATTCCAAGTTTGGGGGCAAGTAGTGGCTCAACCAGTAACTACGGCACGACCATGCATGGCCGTCCCGTGCAGTTTTTGCTGAATGGTGTGCCATTGAGTGGCTCACGCAGCCTGTCACGCGAGCTAAACAGTATCGACCCTTCGCAGCTTGAGCGGGTAGAGGTGCTCTCTGGTGCGACCAGTATTTATGGGGCTGGCGCGGCTGGTGGTCTGATTAATCTCGTCACAAAATCTATGGTGGGGTATGGCTCTATCAGGCAAACCAGAGTCGGCGTCAGTAGCAGTCGTAATTTTGACTCAGATTCAGTGGGTTATCATGTGGGGCAGACATTAGGCTATGGCGGTGAGCGAGTTTATGGTCGCCTAGATGTGGATTATAAAACGAAAGGCGGCAAGTTCGATAGTCATGATAATCGCATCAGCCCAGACGTTAACCAAACTGACCAACAAGATACTGAGTCGCTAAGTATTAACGGTAGCTTGGGTATAGAGCTCACTGACAGTCAGCGTCTCGATTTGGCAGTGACTTACTACAAAGATGAGCAGGATACGGACTACGGTCCAGATTATGGTAAAAATTTACAAGTATTATTAAAACCGAAAAAATTACCACCATCTTTAAAAGCGATTGATGGTGCTGACGTAGCAAACGAGCCTTATACCACCAAAACATCAGTGAACCTTAACTATAATAATGATGATATTGCGGGCTCAAATTTGAGCGTCACAGGGTACTATCGAGACGAAAAAGGCCGTTTTTATCCTTCTGGTAAAGTTTTCCCTGCACAAGCGGGCGAAGTCTGGGTGGCTAATGGCCTTACCGATGAGAGTACGCTAAAAGAATTACTGGGCGGGGCAGTCGTCGTCACTCAATCAGAAGCTGACATTGAGGTGATGGGTCTACGCGCCGCCATGCAAACAGATAGTGAAATTGGTGGTAAAAAAACGCTGTTTAGCTATGGGGCTGATTTTGAACGCGAAAAAAGCGAGCAAACTTATGAAGGTCAAGACTTAGATAAATTTAAAACCAGTAACGGTCTAAGTGCTCAGCCAAATGGTCTTAGCTATAATGGTGGACCAGATACCACCATTGATAAATGGGGCGCTTTTGTCAATGCGGATATAGATATCACTGATAAATGGCATACCAGTGCTGGCGTGCGCTATCAAAAACTCAAAGCAGAAACGGCTACTTTCACGCCCATTTATGAGCAATTGCTCGAAGAGTATTTTAATGATCCTCTCATCAACGGTGTCAGTGATGCTTATGGCATTGACTATCAGGCTGGTCAAGTGGAAAAGGGCCATACAGACCACGATAAAACCCTATTTAATATCGGTACCAGCTATCAATTAACCCCAAATGACCAAGTATTTGCCAATTTTTCACAAGGCTTTACCACTGCTGACATTCAGCGTGCGCTACGTGATGTACGAGCAGGCTTTGTCGTCAACTCAGACAACGTACAGCCTATTGCGATCGACAATTACGAGTTGGGCTGGCAAGGTAAGCATGGCAGTACTGCTGCACGATTGAGCGGTTTTTACAATGAATCAGATAAAACGGTACGCTTTACCAATGACTATACGGTAGAAGTCGTCGATACCGATGAGCGCGTCTACGGCGTAGAAGGCTCGCTCAGCCATGATATTGATGATCAATGGCAAGTGGGTGGCAGTGTCGCCTATACTCGTGGCCAGTATGATAAAGATGGTGATTGGTTGGAGCTGGATGCCGTACGCTTGACACCACTTAAAGGCACCGCATTTGCACAATACAACTTCGATGAAGGCAGTAATATACGTCTACAAGCATTGGCAATTGGCGGTGATGATAAAGCCTTTAAGGATCAACAAAAAGACCCTGATTCTAGCGCATTGCCAGTCACAGGTTATATGACACTTGATGTATTAGGACAAGTCAAAATGCCGGTAGGTCGAGTAGACTATGGGATTTATAACTTACTCAATAAGGACTATCTAACGGTCTATCATCAAACAACCTATGGCGATTTGAATCGTTTGCCTGCCTCGGGTACAACTTACGGCTTGAGCTACACTGTGGATTATTAAAAATAATATCAGAAAACCTTTTACGCTAATTATTGGATAGCGTAAAAGGTTTTTACATTTTTCAAAATCAATGCCATTTCTTATAATAGTAAGCCTATAGCATTATCATATAGACTGTATTTAAACAGGCATTCAGTGACTAAGTTCATGAACTTCGAATATGATTAAAAATCTAATTTATCTATAAAAAATTCTTCACCATTTCTTTAATTTTAAGACCGCTTTATTAGTTTTTTTATACACATCAAAAACAGGCTTATGACTTAGCAGTAGTAAGCCTGTTTTTGATGTAATGAGTCTCGTAAATGTGCAACGAGCAGTTTTAACTTTTGATCCGGTTGTCTGGCCTTAGGATAAACCGCATATAGCCCCAGCTTCTTGCTGGTAAAACATTGTAAAATCTGCGTGAGTGTATTTTTCTGTATCTCCTCATAGATCAACACTTGTGGTAAAAAAGCGATACCTAAATCACTAAGCGCGGCTTGTTTAATTGCACTCAGATGATTGCTATGAAACCGACCATGGACAGACATTAATTGCTCTTTGCCGTCTATATATAGCGGCCATGTACTGTTAGCCGTATTATCAAACTTATAAACCAAGCACTCATGATTCTGTAACTGTTCAGGAGTTTGAGGCGTACCATGTTGCTTTAAATAGGCTGGAGTCGCGCATATAATCCACTGGCTATCTATAAGGCGCCTTGCAATGAGTGAAGAATCTTCAAGCACAGCGGTCCTTAGTGCCAAATCAAATCCTTCCTCTATCAAGTCAACCAATCGATTGGTAATTTGTAACTCTACTGATACTTCAGGGTGTTGTTTACAGAATTCGGCAATAGATTCGCTAAATATGAAATTCGCAGAGACCACAGGCATGGTTATACGTATATGGCCTTTCATATCTTCGCCGTAACCCGTGACAGCATTTTCAGCTTCTTGAAAGGCGGATTTAGCAATTTTAGCTTTGTTATAAAGCGCCCTGCCTGCATCGGTTAAGCTCAACTTTCTAGTGGTTCTATAAAGCAGTTGTGTATTTAAGTTCTCTTCTAATCTCGCAATGCGCTTGCTCACTACCGAGTTCGTCAATGATAATTTTTCAGCGACTCTAGAAAATGACCCTTCTTCGACAACTTGGACGAATAAAATCATGTCGTCAGCTTTGGTCACACTTGTTCTCCAATTGTAGTAATGCGGATTAGATTATAGCAAAAAAGGAAAATAACATTGTCCATTGATGCAATATATCAATGAATTAACAAGGCGTAGACTATTCCAGGGCGTTTTTGACATTGGGACATAAACTGTCGCAAGTCGTGCTCGGCTTTGTCTACAAGACAGCTTTAGTAAATAAGCAGTCCCTATTTGTGAATATTTAATACAACTTAGTCATCATGGGTTCGTCAAAATAAAGGCTTCGATGACTTGGTTCAGGGAAGATCACACAATCAAAAGGATGTAATTTTGAATCAAACAATATATGGGCTTTTGGCATTACTGCCAATCGTTCTCTGTGGTATTTTTCTGATAGGTTTGCAATGGTCAGCTAAAAAAACAATGCCTATCATTTTAGTGGTTACCGCAGCGCTTGCCATTTTTATATGGGATATGACGCTTAACCGAGTGTCATCATCTATTATTCAGGGTTTGGTCATTACGGTTTCGGTATTGTGGATAGTCTTTGGTGCTATTTTTTTGTTGAATACATTGAAACACACTGGTGCAATCGCCGTTATCCGTGCTGGGTTTACCAATGTGTCGCCAGATAGGCGTGTGCAAGCCATTATTATTGCATGGTGCTTTGGCTGCTTTCTTGAGGGTGCCTCTGGTTTTGGTACAGCTGCCGCTATTGCAGCGCCTTTGCTGGTGGCAGTAGGATTTCCGGCGCTGGGTGCGGTGTTGATGGGAATGATGATACAAAGTACACCTGTATCATTTGGTGCGGTCGGTACGCCTATTGTGATAGGGGTAAATGATGGGTTAGATAAAGCTGCCATTAGTGCTCAACTGGCACAAGAAGGAGTACAGTGGGGCGAATTTTTACAACTGATTACCAGTCAAGTCGCCATCATTCACGGTGTCATTGGTACGTTTATGCCACTTTTTATGGTGATGATGCTCACTCGCTTCTTTGGTAAAAACAAAAGCTGGCGGGAAGGCTTTGCGATTTGGCCGTTTGCAATTTTTGCAGGCTTGGCATTTACAATCCCTTATATGATAACTGGTGTTTTGTTAGGGCCAGAGTTTCCGTCACTGGTCGGTGGCTTGGTCAGTATTACTATTGTTGTTAATGCTGCTAAAAGAGGGTTTTTGGTGCCAAAAACCACATGGGATTTTGAACCGCAAAAAAACTGGCCGAGTGAATGGCTTGGTAAGTTAGTGGTCAGTAAAGAAGATATTACGCTGACCTTGAGTGATAAGAAAATGTCCACCCTTATGGCGTGGTTTCCTTATTTACTGGTGGCCCTTTTACTGGTGTTTTCAAGAGTATTTACAGGCTTTCAGTCTTTACTTAACAGTGTGGCAGTAGACCTAACCTCGATTTTAGGTGAGACAGATATCAGTGCCAGTTTTAGTCCTTTATACTTACCAGGTGGCTTGTTACTAATTAGTGCTTTGGTTGCCGCCGCTTGTCAAACTAGAAAGCCCGTCAGCGCCCTAAACAGTGCCTTTAAAGAATCAGGTAAGACTGTGTTAGGGGCAGGTTTTGTACTTATATTTACGATTCCAATGGTTAGAATTTTTATTAATTCAGGCATAAACTTATCAGATGTGGCAAGTATGCCAGTCGCCAGTGCAGAGTTGTTTTCAGGTACTTTTGGTAATGTTTTTCCATTGATTAGTGCAACCATTGGTGCTTTAGGTGCATTTATCGCCGGCTCTAATACCGTATCTAATATGATGTTCAGTCAATTTCAATATGAAGCCGCCATGAGCTTACATATTTCACCTTCTCTAATCATCGCGGCGCAAGCGGTTGGTGCCGCAGCCGGTAATATGGTTGCCATACATAACGTGGTGGCTGCATCAGCAACGGTGGGTTTACTTGGTATGGAGGGCGCCACACTTAGGCGTACTATTTTACCCACCATATACTATGTGTTGTTCTGTGGCATCATCGTCATGGCCGCCATTTACATTTTTGGTTTTCAAGGTCCCTTGGCATGATGAATGACACACCATTACAAGATAAGGAGCGTCATATGTCTTCGTCAAATCACGATTCTCAAGGCATGCTTAGTCCTGATCAGGTGTTAGATAAACTAACCAACTTGCTAGGCGCGAGTAATGTACAGGCTGATCCAGAGAAAAATGAGCACTATAGAATGGGGTGGCGCTCTGGTGGCGGCAGTGCCTTAGCGGTTTTGTTTCCGCAAACATTGCTGGACATTTGGCGTAGCTTAGAAGTGTGCGTTGAAGGCGACTGTATTATCATTATGCAAGCGGCAAAAACAGGCCTGACTGAAGGCTCAACACCAAGCGGTAATGACTACGATAGACCCGTTGTGGTGATTAATACGCTTGCCATAAACCAGTTGTATTTGGTGAATGATGGCGAGCAAGTGATTAGCTTGTCTGGGGCGACATTGCATCAGTTGCAAAGTCAGCTTAATGCTGTCAATAGAGCGCCTCACTCTGTCATCGGTTCCTCGACGTTAGGTGCGTCTATTATTGGTGGTATATCTAATAACTCTGGTGGAGCTCTGGTTAAAAGAGGGCCTGCTTACACCGAGCTTGCATTGTTTGCCCAAATAAATGAACACGGTCAACTGGTGCTAGTCAATCATCTAGACGTCAAGTTGGGTGATACTCCTGAAGAAATATTAACGAATTTGCAAAACGGTCATTTTGATAGAAGAGAATTACCTGACACTGGTAAGCTCGCATCTGACAGAGAGTACATCGCCCGAGTAAAAGATGTTGATGCAAGCACGCCCAGTCGCTTTAATGCGGACAAGCGCAGACTGTATGAAGCAAGCGGCTGTGCTGGCAAGCTTGCCGTATTTGCAGTACGTCTTGACACTTATCCAATAGCGGCAAAAGAGCAAACTTTCTACATAGGCACCAACAGTGTGAGTGAGCTTGCACAGCTCAGAAGACAGATACTATCCCGCTTCGACAATATCCCTGAAGTGGGCGAGTATATGCATCGTGATATATTTGATGTCTCCGCTAAATACGGTAAAGACACGTTCTTGAGTATCAAGCATCTCGGTACAAATGCTTTACCTAGACTGTTCTCTATCAAAGGCGCTATGGATGCAAAATTTCATAAGTGGTCATGGATGCCAAAGCATTTCACTGACAAAGTCATGCAGTTTATCGCTACTCTATTTCCAAAGCATTTGCCCAAGCGCATGATGGAGTACCGTAATCAATACGAGCATCACCTCATCATAAAAATGAGTGATGAAGGTATAGCAGAGGCTCAAGATTTTCTGAAGACGTTTTTTGATGCGTCGGACACGGGTAACTATTTTGAATGTAGTCAGGAAGAATCAGAAAGCGCGCTTTTAAATCGTTTTGCCGCAGCCGGTGCCGCATTACGCTATGAAGTTATACATGAAAAAGAGGTCGGTGAGATATTAGCGCTGGATATTGCCATACCACGTAACGAGCTAGAGTGGCTTGAAAGCTTGCCTGAAGACATTGAAAAACACTTAGAAAAGAAGCTGTATTACGGACATTTCTTTTGTTATGTGTTTCATCAAGACTATATATTAAAGAAGGGCAGTGATGCCAAGCTTGTTAAAAAGATGATGTTAGAGCTATTGAGCGCACGCGGAGCCAAATATCCTGCTGAGCATAATGTCGGTCATCTATACGAAGCAGAGCCTGATTTGCAGAATTTCTATAAAAGTCTAGACCCAACCAATAGCTTTAATCCCGGCATCGGTAAAATGTCAAAAACCAAACGTAACTGCTCGTGCTGTTTGTAATAGGCAGTTTGGGCTAAGCTTGCTGCTTCAAAAACAAGCCAATTGCATCCATCGTTTAGCACTAATCAATAAATAATTAGAGATTCAAAAATATTACATAGATATCTAACAGAATAAGGGCAAGCGTATGATTATTTCATCTCCAAACGACTACAGGGCTGCTGCCAAGCGCCGACTGCCACCATTTCTATTTCATTATATAGATGGCGGTGCTTATGAGGAATATACCTTAAAACATAATGTTGAAGATTTATCAAAAATTGCCCTTAGACAACGTGTACTGAATGATATGTCACAGCTTAGTCTCGAGACGCAGTTATTTAATGAAACTCTGTCTATGCCTGTCGCGTTGTCACCCGTAGGTCTGACAGGTATGTATGCCCGCCGCGGAGAAGTGCAGGCCGCTATGGCAGCCGATCAAAAAGGCATTCCGTTTACCATGTCGACAGTTTCGGTTTGTCCGATTGAGGAAGTAGTGCCTAAAATTAACCGTCCAATGTGGTTTCAGCTTTACGTATTAAAGGACCGAGGTTTTATGAAAAATGCCTTGGAGCGTGCCAAAGCGGCGGGGTGTTCGACCTTGGTTTTCACGGTGGATATGCCGGTACCAGGGGCACGCTACCGAGATATGCACTCTGGTATGAGCGGTAAAAATGCCGCTATGCGCCGTTACTTCCAGTCTGTGATGCATCCGCAATGGGCATGGGATGTAGGACTGAATGGCCGTCCGCACGATCTGGGTAATATCTCTACTTATTTAGGCAAGACAACAGGATTGGAAGACTATATAGGCTGGCTAGGTAATAACTTTGACCCCTCTATTTCTTGGAAAGATTTAGATTGGATTCGCGAGTACTGGGATGGGCCTATGGTCATCAAAGGTATTTTGGACCCAGAAGATGCCAAAGATGCGGTGCGTTTTGGGGCAGACGGCATAGTCGTATCCAATCATGGTGGGCGACAACTGGACGGTGTTTTATCCAGTGCACGGGCGCTGCCTCCTATTGCCGATGCGGTTAAAGGAGAGATTAAAATTTTAGCCGACTCTGGCATACGTAATGGCTTAGATATTGTGCGTATGTTGGCTTTGGGCGCTGATATTTGCATGCTAGGGCGCGCTTTTATTTATGCTTTAGCAGCGGATGGCGGTGCAGGGGTAAGCAATTTGTTAGAACTGCTAGATAAAGAAATACGCGTCGCAATGACCTTGACTGGTGCCAAAACGATTGCTGATATTAATTCTGACTGTTTGGTAAAACTGGATAATTAAACTGAGGCTATAGAGTTTGTCAGTACATGAAGTGAGCTCATGCAGATAAGATACCGGAGATTAGAAGCCGTCAGATTGGTCGTTGATCACAAGCGCGAGGTTGCAGAAATTCCAATATCTAGGCTACCAACAATAGAATGTTAGGGTGTTTTGGTTGTTATGTGATGACTGGGAATGAGATGCTATGCAAAGGGCTTATTGTGCATTGTGAATGCTAATAGGTATATTATTAACGTAAAGTAAGTATTACGTTGAACCCCGGAGCTTATCTATATAATCAGCCCAATCTTGCATCATCAGTATTCGAGTATCAATTTCATCTAATCGGTTATAAGCGCCGCCATGCGTATCCTTTATTCGATGTCCTAATTGCAGCTCGGTCACGATATCTGAATAACGCAACTCAGGTTGCTCCATAAGTAAGGTTTTAGCTGATGCTCGAAATCCATGAGCGCATTGCACATCTTTGTAGCCAAGCCTATGAAATATTTGTACTAGTGTTGCTTTGCTAATATAAGGATTGCTTGAGACACGTATCGATGCAAATACATGTTCTTTGTGACCTGTGATTGCTTGTATTTTTCGTAAGCGCTCAATTACTTGAGTGGCTAGTGGTACAACTAAATGAGATACCATGTCATCACGACCTTCGCCTTTAGTAGGAGAAAACTCCCATAGCTTATTATCCCAATCTATATCTTGCCAACGCATAGACCGCAAATCGATACTACGCACAAAGACATACGGTAGTAAATTCATCGCTTCTAATGTGGTTTTACTTGCACCTTTGAAATGGGACATATCGTTCAGGAGGGTAGCAAACTGATCAGGCTTGGTAATGGCTGGTAAGTGGTTGCCTGAACTGGCAGGTGCGAGCTCGCCACGTGTATCAATAGCTACATTTCTATCGCATAATCCTCTTGCAACAGCAAATGAGAAGACTTTTTCGGTATAAAGCCTAGTGCTTGCACCAACGAAGGTTGCTTGATTTTCATTGTTTTGAATCGCCTCACATACACTCAATATCATCTCGCTTGTGATATCGTTCATTCTTAAGTCGCCAATCTCACGACACATATATCCTAGACATAAATCCCAAAATTTAAGGGTTGAGTCACTAAACGCGCGCTTTCTAGATTTACTATGGTGACGACTTGACGTTTTGTGATCTCGCCACGCTTGTGTGATTTCAGAAAATGTGGCGTTCTTTAGATGAGCATACTTATTGACTTGTTCTTTTTTATGAATGGCTTTAGGGTCGGAGCCTTGTGCGACCGTGCTAAGTATAGTTTCTGCTTTATACTTAGCTTCATATAGACTGACATCTTCGACCTTACCTAACATCATTCTAGGGCGCTTACCATCGATATGCGGATGAGCGTACCGTAAGTAGTATTCCTTTTTACCATTTGGATAAGTACGAATACTTAAACCCGCGATACCTGAGACACTGACCGAGTAATCTTTATCTCGGCATTCAAGTTTATTGATATCATTTAAATTATCGACAGTCATGATGTACATCCGTCAGTTTTATAAGCTAGGTAAATTGTGAATGTTAATCTATTAACTCTATACTTAGATTTAGAGCAATCTTTGCGCACGTTTTATAAATCTTGAAAAGCGTCTTCTGAGAAATACAGATAGCTATTGGACACTAACATGGACACTGTTATTCATTAGTTATTTTGCAAAACCCTTTAAATGAAAGGTTTTAAAGTATAATCATCCCCAAACTTCACTTGGGGATGATTATAGTATAACTACTGAAGGAGGAGTAGGCTATGCGTTTATTGAGCTGTAGGTTATTATTACTGGTTATTTTGGTCAAATAATTGGAGTTAATATAAGATGGATGCTTTGCCTAGCATTTGATTGAGCATATTTTTGAAAAAACCCATGCTCCTGTACGTGCACAGAATATAAAAATTATGGGCATAGTACTGTTCTGTGCAAATTTGGCGGTTGTCAAATTAGTGCTTTAGATGAAATTATATTACGAATAGTGAGGGGTTTTTGATAACTTAAAACAAAAAGTATTACA
Source organism: Psychrobacter sp. UBA6739 (assembly GCF_002453835.1). Lineage (NCBI taxonomy): Bacteria > Pseudomonadati > Pseudomonadota > Gammaproteobacteria > Moraxellales > Moraxellaceae > Psychrobacter > Psychrobacter sp. UBA6739. Next base: position 35,903 of record NZ_DKHR01000005.1, on the reverse strand, counting down.
GCTTAGTTGGTCATGATATTCGCCACTATAAGGTAGTTCCAAACCAGACTTGCAGACAGGCTAAGTAGGAGCATTGTAAGATCATACCTGCGCTATTAGAATTGATATGAAGTAACAGATATCAAAAAGATTTATGATTTTTGAGCTAAGCTAATAATCTATAGGTAGTGATATCTTTATATGCCTAACGTATTGCAAGAGCATTCATACCAAAGAGCCAGATGATTAGAACACTAACAATTGAATGATAGTGAATTTTTCTGTTGGGTGATGATTAGGAATGAGGAATTGGATAAAGTGCTGATTGGCTATTCTTGCAAATGTAGCCAGTATGATGGTGACACATAGAACGAACTCATCAAACAGTTTAGCTTTAAAGCTTCGATGAGCGATAAAGAAGATTTAGTTAAGGTTTATCATAGTGATGATTGCAATACATTTGAAACGGTTATTAACTAAACTAACTAGTTGTTTATGATACATAACATAACCCCATGAATTTGCTATCAGGCACTACTTATTTAACATAATATACATTATGCGAAAACAAACCAATCGCTTTAGAAGTTAGGCTCATAGTCTTATACAGTGCCATTTATAAGCTCTCATGATTGGCACTGTGATTTTTATTCAGGGTTTATAGCTTTTTATATTTAGGTATTAATGAAAATAATGCTCAACATTTACTAGCGACAGGTTTCTAGTAAATGCTTGCGTAAAGACTTTCCATCTTCATCTAAAATCACATCGGCCACTCGGCAATCAGCATCGTCATCGGTACCATTACATGACAACTCATAATAAACATTGCTGCCATGTGCCAAACTCACTTGCACCAATCCTTGGTCAGTCATTGAAAACTGTTTGTCTTGGGCATAATCAGGATCTTGCGAATCCCACAATACATCATAATCAACATGACAAGATATTTTCTCTCTATCAAAATAGTCTTGCTCAATCTGCATCGCGGCTTGTAGATCTGGGTCGGCATACTGTTGCAATACGACCGGATTATCCATGCCTTGATTGCTGACGTCTTGCTGATACATGTTGCTAATGGTCGCTATTTTTATGGCTGCATAAGTCTGAGTTGACTCTGCTATATCAGCTATAGCAGAATTAGTTGCTATCAGTCCCATAGCTAGCAGCGTCAGTGAATAATGTGTTGGCATGGCGTTCTCTACGAGCTTCAATGATATAAGTATTATAAACCATTACATCATAACCATATTATGACTCTGCTGTATTATCGTATCATTCCGGTTTATCTACTAAAAACAATCTATTACTTAGGGTGCGTCCTCAATTCAATCGATTATTAACTAAATGGACTAAAAATGGCTAAATTTTGCCAAATATCTTTAAATAGCTTATGAATATCTTGATATTATTTGCGCTACTTTCCTTGTTTGACAGCAATTTATCTCATTTTCATCACCGTTTTTAGAATAAGGACACACCCTAGTAACTTTTAAATAACAACTTTTTGCTCAGTAATCTTGTGAAATTTGCCCAATTATATTCACAGTAACGTATATTTCGATAACCACTGCGATAAGGATGCCTTATGACCCTATTATCTACTTTTAAAGACCATTCATCTAAATTAACCGTTGGCGGCGCATTGGCTTTGGCGCTAGCAGCAACTGGCTGTCAATCTTCTGCTGAATCCAATATAGCCACTCCAAATCAATCTAACGGCCATTCATCAACGCCTGTTGTCTCCGATATCAGTCAGCAAACCCTTAAGCAGCAAGCCTTACGTATTCAGCGCGCGCTTGCAAATAAAGACTTCGCTCGCATCACCAATGATATTCATCCAACCCGTGGCGTCCGTTTTTCGATGTATGCCTATGTGCGTCCTGAGACAGACAAAGTCTTTAGCCGTGAACAATTCGCCCAATATTTGCAACAGTCCAAAATTCGTTTCACTTGGGGTGAAAAAGACGGTACGGGCGATCTACTCGTCACGCCACTACCTACATATTTAGACACGTGGATTGATGCTAGCAAATTTAACAATGCCAGTATCAGTATTAATGAGTTCCAACACAGTGGGAATATGATTAATAACCTGAAGAAAATTTATCCCAATTCAGAGGTTGTCGAGTTTTATCATAAAGGCTCGGAGGAATACGCTGGTATGGATTGGCGCATCATGCGTTTAGTGTTTGAAGAGTATCAAGGTAAACGCTATTTGGTCGCTATTGTGAATGAGCAATGGACAACTTAAATAGTTTTTATCTATAAAAATATAGACTTAAAGAAAAAATAAGCCAAAAAAAAGGCAGTGTCATGAAACCCATGCACTGCCCTTTTTTATTGCTTCTTCATGTCTATATATTCATTATCGAACATTAATAGTGACTATTAATGATTTTGATTAAAGTGGTGTTTGGTGAAAAAACTTCACCATTATGTCGTAAATATCAGGGTAAGCATCGACCAGCTTTTGCGGCGTCTCAAAAAATACCTCACTGAGCACTGCAAAAAACTCCGCTGGATTGGTCGCGCCATAACGATCAAGACCTGATTTATGATGGCTTTGAAAATCCTCAAAATCTCGTGTCATAATTTCAGTCCAGCGCGCAGGATCCATATCCGCTTGCAGTGGTGGAAAGCCGTTGGCACGACCATTTAACATATCAAGCTTATGCACAAACTCATGAATGACCACGTTATGACCATCGCGCTCCCCTGAATGTTTGGCATCCTTCCACGACAGAATAACGGGGCCACGCAGCCATGCTTCGCCGCTACGGTGCTGACTACCCTCATGGACAATGCCCAGCTCATCGACAGTGGTAGTTTCACTCTTATAGGAACCAGGATAAATGATAATGGCTGACCAGCCAGCATACCATTCAAGGCTAAGGTTTAAGATAGGCAAGCAAGCTTGCAAGGCGATGGATTGCTTAACCGCATTGGTAATCTCGAAACCCTGCGCGCCAGTAATCGACTTATCCGCCAAAAACAGCGTCGCCAGCTCAAACAAGCGTGTTAGCTCGTCCTCATTTAACCGATCAAGTATCACAATACGCTGAGCCGCTTGCAGCCAGTCAGCATGAGTAAATTCGCTATTGTCCAGTATGCGCTGCTCGCGCCAGTCTTTTATCATGCTAAACATATTGAATTTCCTTTAATTTTGTTGTTAGACTGTGCTTTTTATTATTAGCGTTATGAGTATTACGTGCCACGGATGATAAACCTATTTATTAACTCTCTAAAGACAGCATATTCATAATCAACTTAATCAAGGTTTCTTTTTGGTTGGGGTCAGATTCAGCGACCAACAAGGTTAATGCGGCAAGCCCCGTGTTATTGATAACCATGTCACCTTTATCATTAAGCAGTCGATTATTACGATGCAAAAAATCCACGAACAAAAAAGCGCCGCTGCGTTTATTACCATCGGTAAAAGGATGATTTTTGACCATGAAATATAGCAGATGCGCCGCTTTACTCTCGATGGTCGGATATGCAGGCTCACCAAACACCGTTTGCTGTAAATTACCCAGTACGCTGTCCAACCCATCACCGCGAGGCTTAGCAAATAGCTCAGTCGCCTCGCCTCTATTTGTCAGCTGCGCTTTTAAATCCGTCAGCGCTGCCATCGCCTGAGTCGGACTGGGTAAGATACCGCCATCCTCCCCTGAAGGATTATCAAGCAAGCCTTCATCATAACGCTGTAACCATAAGAATGTCTGTGTATAACGGCTGATAATTTCAACCAAGCCGCGACCTTCATCGGTGTTCAGCTCAGGACTTTGCGCGGTTTTTCTGATCAAATTTAATGCTTGTTGTAGCTCGCTTGAGTTTTTATCAAAGCGCTCTTGATTGAGCGTATAGCCTTGGACCAAGTATTCACGTAAGCGCTGCGTTGCCCAGCGTCTAAACTGCACACCTTGAGGGGACTTGATGCGATAGCCCACTGAGATAACCACATCTAAGTCATAAAACGTCACAGGGCGATCAGAATTTGCAATATGCATTTTTTGCATATTGCTTTTCTCAGCGATCTCTTCATCGTTTATAGCATTGGCAATATGACGCGAAATTACTGACTGATCACGACCAAACAACTCAGTCATTTGTGATTGTGACAGCCAGACCGTATCCTGTCCAAAACGTACGTCTACCTGCGCTTTTCCATCAGCGCTTTCATATATCTCTACTTTTGCTGTTTTATCATTCGTAGCACCAGTCATCTTGGTTCTTCCTTAAATATAAATATACGCGCTAATGTTCAATGTATAAATCATACAGCGACTGCATAACAGAGTACATAATAATGACTACCCTGTGCTTGGTGTATCTCGCGGCGAATAACCGAAATGTTGCTTATAAATGCGTGAAAAATAACCTTGGTCGCCATAACCGACTCTATGCGCCACTTCATCTATAGTCACGTAGCTTTTGGTTTTTAAAATGTGATTGGCCTGCTTTAAACGCAATTTCTTGACCCATTCCGAAAAACTATAGGGCAACTCAGCAAACAGTTTATGCAAGTATCTGACAGATATATAACAAGCAGCAGCGACGGTCTTAGGATTAAGGTCAGAACTTGCTAAGTTTAGACTTACATGGTGTTCTATCCGTTTTAAGTGTACCGATTGTATGGACGAGCTGGTACTCATCATCACCTCTTTCGGGGTGATCAATGTCAATACAATAAGGTTAAGCAGCTGCTGCTCTAATATTTTTATCTCTAAATCACCCAGATGATTGTTATGAATAAGCGCCAGTATTTGACCAATTTGAAATACCAGCAACCTGCCTGCCCCTTCATCAATAGACAGACTGCGGGCAAACTGCCGCTCTATGGTGCCCATTTGCGTAGTGAGTAATGCGAGCGGCACTTTGATCACATACAGTGATGCTTCGTGCAGATGATAGAACTCATAAGGTAAGCTGGACAGTTCAATAAAGAATTGACCGGGTTTAGAGGTCAGCTGCCGTCCTTTTTGAGTAAAACGAACGTCGCCTGTCATAGGAAAGGTAATTAAAATACTGTCATCAATATAGCCAGAGCTCTGTCTGCCGCGATTATAGTGCACAGTATTAGCATGATAGTGCGAAACACCTATCTCTAGAAGCTTAGCATGTTGCAAAAAACCAGAAAACTTATTCGGTTGCCGAAAACTAACATCAAGATCAAAGTAAGTCTCATTGATGGTATGTTTCCAATCGAAGGCACCTAAGGTTTGCATGCGATCCGTTGCTGGCATCTCTAACCCTGAGGGGCTTAGAAGATTTTTATTCATTGATAAATCATGTGCAGAGGTATCGTTTGTCTGACCTGCCTGCAACTGTAAGGTTTGATGAGAGGTATTTTGATAACGATTTGGCTTTTGATTTGCATTCATCCTTGAACACTCAATATATGGTATACATCAGCTCTTCAATCGCCGCACGGACGGTCTCTACGCCATACTTGTCTAGCAGCGCAATCATGTTACGCTCACCGACGGCACAAGCACCATACTGAGCATTAAGATCGCCTTCTTGGTTACGACGAGAGCGCATATTACTATGAATTAAATTAATGACATCACGACGCCTAACGCCTTTTTCCCATATTTTGATAGGCGGAATGCGGAATGCGCAATCCTTCGGCATATATCTCTTTAGCATCTGGATTATATCCTGCTGGTACTGGACCACCGATATCAGTGACGTGACCTTTACATACTGTCCAAAATACCAACTTACCCTTATAAAACACTGGCTTATACATACAGCAATCTAGAATATGACTGCCCATCATCACGGGATCGTTATGATAAATAACGTCTCCTTCATGAATGTCATCACCATAATATTCGGCAACAGCTTTCATGGCTGGCATGAGCGAGCCTAGATGAATAGGAATATCCTGCCCCTGTAAAATCATCTCAGGCAAATGATCAAACAAAGCATTGCTATAATCGTGAGCTAAGTTGAAGACGCTAGAGCGTGCGGTTTTTTCTAAGGTTGTCGTCATCTCGCGCTGCGCCGTTTCTAAGGCACCACGTACGACGGACAAAGTAATAGGATCAATTGAAGTGTGAGCTTTGCTCATGTGAGACTCCCTGTCTAGAAATTTATATCAGAAGATATGAGTGGCTCTGTAAAATATAGCGCCCAATGTGGCCGTCAATACTTAACAATTACACTCATTCTTTGTCTGGTCGTCATCTATCCTAATGACGAAGCTTTTTTACTATAGCGAGGTTGTTAGCAAATAGATTGACTGACAGTGCAGAGTTTTTGACTGTGAGTGCACACCTGTATGAATAAGTCTTGTGATTTCAGCTTTTGGAGAGAATGTTAACAATAAAGAGCGTTTGCAATAAAAAAGACAATGCATCGGTTATGATGCACTGCCCTATGAATTTACGTCTTTGACTATTTATTAGTTTAGTTTTGAGTTTACAGCCACACTTAAGCGTATTAAATGTCTGACATCAAGAAAAAATGCCGTCGTCAATAATACAGTCTTAAGCATAATCGTGTGTACCACGAATAGGATAGTTGTTTTCTGGATTTCTGATAAAGGCCAGACCATTTGCCAAGGCTTCCAGCTCAGGTCTAGTAAAAGGAGCATTGGAGATATCTACAATCTGAATCTTCCCTTCTGTATTGATAACAAACAAGCCGGGCTCTGCAAATGGATGATCGGTTTCTTTCTCTGAACGTGGGTTGGAGATATAAAGACCCAGCATTTTCATTTGTTCAACGGTCAGATCATAGGCGATAGGAAAGCTCACATTTATTTTTTCCAAATGACTTGCTACCTGCTCTTTGCTGTCACCTGAAACAGCGATGACGTCGACACCCGTTTCATTAAATGCTGATTTTAATGTTTCTAACTGATTGAGGTATTTGGTGCAAATGGGACAGTGTTGACCTCGGTAAACAACCACCATTTTCCAGTCATGACCATTTTCGGGCTTGCCTAATAGCGTCATGTCGCCATTATAAGTGGGTACTTCGATAGTAGGAAATGTTGCACCAGCAATGATTTTTGGGTTGTAGTTTGCTTGCATTGTTTTATCCTTATAGTTTTGGGTTAAAAATATTTAATATCAAATTTGAGTGTTTGCTCAATTTGGTATGTATTGATACTACAAGCAAAAAGCCGACGGTGAAGTCGGCTTTTTGTTATTAACTTAGTATAAATTGAAAGTTTTTCTCTCTGTAGAGATATGACTGGTCAATGCTGAGCATTATATTCGCGCTCACCCTACTACCAAGCGCATCAATTGGGTACTAATATAGCCACCGAAAGTGCCTACCGCATAACCGAGAATACCCAAAAACACACCTACAGGTGCAAGCGATGGATGAAAAGCCGTTGCGACAATGGGTGCTGATGATGCACCGCCAGTATTGGCATTAGAGCCGACTGCCAAAAAGAAAAATGGTGCTCGAATTATTCTAGCCACAGCAAAGATGATGACAACGTGAATGCTCATCCATAATAAACCAATAAGGAGCAGTCGCCACTGCGAGACGATACCCGCAAGATTGATTTGCATACCAATAGCAGCAATTAAGATAAAGATAAATACCGTACCAATTTTGGAAGCGCCCACATGATCAAGGCGACGTATCTTGGTAAAGGAAAAAATTACCCCTATCAAGGTTATAATCACAACCATCCAAAAGAACGAGCTGGCAAAGCTGTATTGCACTGCCCAGCTATAGGGCGCAAAAAACCCTGCAATTTGACCACCAATAAAGTGTGCGACACCCACCATAGCAAAGCATAAGCCAAACATCACCATCAAGTCATTTAAAGTTGCTGGACGAGCATTGTCACGCTCATAATTCTCAACCGCCTTAATCACTTTATCAATACTACTGGTATCTGCCCTCAATAGCCGATCTATCTTATTGCTATGCTTCGCCAATACCAAGATAGCCAATAACCATAATGAAGCATTGGTGGTATCGACCAGAATCATCATCCCAAATAAATCATCACTGACGCCAAATAGCTCCTTCATCGCTGCTTGATTTGCCGCGCCGCCGATCCAACTACCCGCCACCGCCGAAAACCCACGCCATAGCGTGTCATCGGTAAACATCTCAGGCGATACCCATTTAGCGACACCCAAGCTGATTGGTCCACTAATAATAATCGCGATACTGGCGGCGAAAAACATGGCGATGGCTTTCCAGCCTAGCCCCAATATCTTTGGCACATCCATCGACAAGGTCATTAATAGCAAACTTGCTGGCAACAGATACGTGGCAGTAAAGCCATAAATCTGTGAGCCGATACCGTCAGCGAAGACGCCTAAACTATTAAGCGTTGCAGGTATAAAGCAGCACAGCACGATACCGGGCAATACCGCATAAAAGCGCTGCCAGAATTTACCGGGTAATCCTTGGGTATAAAAAACCAAACCGATAATAGCCATAATGATGCCAAAGGCCAATGGCAGGCTATCAATAGTTAAATGAGAAATATCGGGCATCAAATAGCTCCGCAGCACACGATGAATAAAAGCTTGTTAGTATAGACAAGGTGAAAAAAACGCGCAAGCAGCGATCGAATAAACACAAAAAAGCCAGATAACAAGTATCTGGCTTTTTTAGTGCTATCTTTAGGCGATCAAGCAATTAATAACTTTAATGACCGAATATAACAGTATTACGAGTTGTTACCACGGTTGCCGCCGTTTGGACGACCTTGACCACGGCTGTCAGAACGACCTGCTGGGCGACCTTGGCTGCCACTTGGACGACCACGACCTGTTGCAGCACGCTCACCACGTGGAACGCCAGTGCTATCGCCGCGGCTAGGAGCACCAGTGCGCTTGCCTTGATACGGCTTGCCACCTGAACGCTCGTTTGGTTTGCCTGACGCGTCACGTGGCTTACCTTGATAACCGCTGTCATTGCTAGCGCGTTGACCAGTTGATGCGCTGTCGCTTGAGCGACCACGAGCATTAGCAGGATTGCCTTGATAACCACCACCCGCGCGACCACGGCCTTGACCATTACCACCGCCGCCGTTTGAACGACCACGACCGCGACCACGACCATTACCTTTATTTTCGCTAGGTACATAAGTCTTCTTAGGCTCCATGCCTTCGATGATACATACTTCCATTTTGCGATCTAAGTAACGATTGATAGCGTTTAGCTGTGGACGATCATCCATGCTACATAAGCTGATAGCGATACCAGTACGACCAGCACGACCACAACGACCGATACGATGGACGTAATCTTCAGTTTGGCGTGGCAAGTCATAGTTAATAACGTGCGAGATAGCTGGGATATCTAGACCACGAGCAGCAACGTCAGTCGCTACTAGGATTTTGACTTTACCATTACGCAAGTCTTGAACGATACGGTTACGCTTGCTTTGTGGCAAATCACCATGTAGGAAGCTGGCTTTATGACCCGCTTCTTGTAGCTGTTTGGCCAGTTTTTCAGTGCTACGTTTGGTAGCAGCAAAGATAATGATCTGTTCCATATCTTGCTGGCAAACGATTTTGTCAAGTAAGCGGTTTTTGTGATCGAAATCATCACAGTAGTACACTTTTTCTTCGATGTGTGCAGATTCTACTTTGATTGATACACGCTCAGGGTTCTTAGTGAAGCTGGCAGCGATTTTACCTACTGGGCCGTCCCAAGTTGCAGAACACATAATAGTTTGACGATCAATTGGTGCAGCACGAAGGATGTCACTGATGTCATCAGCAAAGCCCATGTCTAGCATACGGTCAGCTTCATCAAGTACCAAAATTTCTAGGCTTGATAAGTCAACACGACCGGCATTGATATGGTCAAGTAAACGACCTGGGGTCGCAACGATAACTTGAACGCCTTTTTTCAACGCAGTGATCTGACCATTGTATGGTGCGCCGCCAACCAAAGGTACGCAGAATAGACCACGCATATCTTTAGAATAAGTACGTACGCTATCATGTACTTGCTGAGCAAGTTCACGCGTTGGCGTTAGGATAAGTGCTTTGGTTAGTTTGTCAAAGCTAGTAGCACGGCTTAAACGGTCAAGTACAGGGATAACGAATGCGGCTGTTTTACCACTACCGGTTTGCGCAGACAATAGTAAGTCGCGACCCGCTAGTGCAAAAGGAATGGCTTGTGCTTGAATAGGTGTTGGATTGGTATAACCACTGCGATCAAGCGCGGTCAAAATCGGCTTGGCAATGTCTAGTTCAGCAAAGGTAATTTGATCTTCATCAGTCGCGTCAGTAGTAGCCGCTTGATTATTAGTATCAGTATTTGGAGTGTCAGTGTTTTCGATGATGCCGTTTTCAGCGGCGATTGCAGATAAAATATCAGTCATGAGAATCCTTGGTAAGTATAAGTTGCTGTAAATTCAGCAAGCTTGATGCATACCACTGATAACCGTTCACCACGCTGCCTTTATTAAAGAATTACCGGACCACATGTAAGTGTCGATAATCAGAAGCCAAGCCAATAAAGCTTAGAGCCTCTACAATAAATGCGTTCGTGCTGTCTGACGTATTTTGGTGGTAGTGCCGAGTGTCTCATCCTTGTTTGATATCAGCGTATTATTAATGCTTTGTCCAAAGCAAATAATCGCGAATAACAACCAATTTAAACCACATTTATGGTTCGGTAGATAAGATATGAGTCAAAAATAACTGCTATTTTCATGACAGGTTATTTAAGTACACAAAATCATCGGCAACAATTACTTATGGTCATCCTAGACCCAAAATCGCAGGCGATGTTATCAATCTCATAATTCACGAAAGCCTAAGCTAACGTGGCGACGCAGTATAGCACAATAAAATATTATATGTAGCTATTTATTAAATTTCTCGGTAAATAAAGCAAATTTGCTTATAGATGTACGCATTCAATATGCTGAGTAATAAGACAATCAGCAGTATTATTGGCGGCTATCGCACCATTTTAACTTCGGTGACATACGTCGGCAATTGCCAAGCACCGCCCGCTTCAATCATACGGCAAAGCCCTGTGGTGCTTTCATGGCTTTTTTCAAATGCCTTGCCTGTCCATACCCAATCAGTCTTGGTTAAACAATCACCGATGCCGCGACCTTTTTGTACGGAAGTGATTTTACCCTTATCATAGCCAGTGGCGTTGGTGGTTACCAATGTTGGTTTATAAGGTTTACTGTCATTGATGACCCAGATGCCTGCACCAGTATTATAAGCACCTGTCCAGCAGTCATGTTGTGCCGACAGCTGTGAGCCATTCAGTCGGCTCACACGCCATGGTGATTTATCTGATAGATTGGGACAGTCACTATCCGCATCTTTCATCGTACTTTTCATCAGCGCCGCTAGCTGCGACGATTTCATCACAAACTTTCTATTGTCACTAGCGACGGCTTTCGGATTGGGCGCCACAAAGTGCAGTTTTGGTGCGGACTTGGGTGACAATACAGTGCTATTTGATTTGGCGGCACCATCAGTATTGATAAAGGCAGATGATGTCCCTACTCGACCTTGGGCTTCATCTGCTTTGAGCATGACGGCGCTAGCCCCTTTATCAGAGAGTTGCCAGCGTGAGTTACGTAGCACTAGCTCAATTTTGCTTGACTTAGTCAGTGCTTCTAGTAGCGCTGTGACTTGTGTTGGGGTCAGATCAGCATTACCTGCTGCAGTTGAAAACGGCTTGGTTTCGCCATAGTCTCTACCATTGATGAACAATGATATACGATGACGATTGCCAAGTTGCATCAAGGCTTTAGATGAGCTTTCTTTAGCACCGCCCAGCTTTACCTTGCCATCCACACCAGCATTTGCGCCTGCACGGCGTATGAGCAATACCGATATAGGAAATTCACTATTGTTTTCTGCTTGATAGCCTGCCAGCCGGCACGTACGGGTATTGTCGCAGACTACTTGCCAGTCTTGATTGGTAAATTCAACGCCATTGCTGGCCATCGTCGCTGTACTAAATAAAGCTGCGCTGATAGCAGCAAACATAGGTAATCGTATTTTATTTTTTATCATCAATAAGAGTATCTTTTTTATTTTTTTAGGATGGGTGGTTAAGTTGGCTTTGTATTGCAATATTGAGTATCGATCAGCATCTATCTGTTGATCGTTATAAATGGCGCTGAGTTTGGTATTGATAACTTTTAATTCGCTAGCTATCGCCTGTCGTGAGAAGTTGATCCGTTTACGGTTATCATCCTTCATAATCGTTATCCATCAATATAGTCAATCTTATTTCAATCAGATATGTTGTCTGATTTACTCAGTCTATTATAAGTGGCTCTATTTGCCTTGCTGGTATCCCAATAATATTAAACCAATCAAAGAAGCAGTATAAATACCCGCTTATTAAGGTGTTATCTGCTTGAGGTACTCAAGCTATCTTAACGTACTAAGGTTTCTATCTGTTGTACTAATGTATCATTGTGTAAACAGGTAAGTATATCTCTATTTTAATATAACCATATATGAATATAGAATAGCAAGATGTCGGATAAAATCAAGGCTGATAAGCAAATAGCCTATCAGCCTTGATTTTATTAATGCGTCTGTTATCGATAGGTTTAGTCAATAGGCTTTAATGACAGGTCTACGGCACGCTTAACGGCTGGACGTTCAGCAATTGCCTGTGCCCAGCGCTTCACATGCTTGTAGTCATCAACTTGCAGGAACTCGGCGGCATCATAGAGCTTTCCAAGCACCAATTGTCCATACCATGCCCAAATAATCATATCCGCAATATTATAATCGGCTTCGTTGTCGCCACACATATATGTGCTGTCTTTTAGATGGGTATCCAGCACATCGAGCTGGCGTTTGGTTTCCATGGTATAGCGGTTGATCGGGTACTCTAGCGGTTCAGGCGCATAAGCATAAAAATGTCCGAAACCGCCACCTAAGAACGGCGCACTGCCCATCTGCCACATGACCCAAGACAAACACTCTGCCCGTGCTTTGCCAAGTGACAAAGGCATAAATTGGTCAAATTTTTCTGCCAGATACATCAAGATAGCACCAGACTCAAAGAGCGCTATCGGCTCGCCAGCTATATCAGCAGAATGATCAACCAAGGCTGGAATTTTTGAGTTAGGGTTTATGGCTACAAAGCCAGAACCAAACTGCTCTCCTTGAGAGATATCAATTTTATAGGCATCATATTCAGCACCTTTAACACCAATCTCGGCAAGCTCTTCTAACAGGATATTGACCTTGACGCCATTTGGCGTATTCAACGAGTACAGCTGTAATGGCGCATCGCCTACTGGCAGCGCTTTCTCATAGCGAGCACCCGCTGTTGGGCGATTGATACTGGCAAACTTACCACCGTTTTCTTTGTCCTGCGTCCAAACCTTTGGCGGGATATATTTATCGTTTTGCCCATCGGTATGATTGCAAGCTTTGTTATTTTCCTGACTCATAATATATCCTCAGTTTATCTTTATCGTATTGTTGATGCTTCTAGTTGTATCGTCGGTAGTCAATCCAATCTCATATGATTGAGATGAAATTGACTATACTGCATATCTGTTGGCTTAAGTCGTTAGCGAGGGTTTACTATAACGATAACCAACCCTGATATTAAAGCCCTCTCTTGTAAGCAGTGTTAATATTATTATCTCTAAACACAGAATTTTATAACCTCAACCGCCAGCCGTTACTTTGATTCCCTTTTATTATGATTGAGTCTTTCTTATACTACTCGGTTGGTATAGCGAATTAGTCGTCAATAGACTATTTTGTTCATTCTATGATGGGATATCTAATGAGATTTACATGGTAACGCTAACCCCGACACAAGATAAATACTTGCCCTATGTGCTAGCGGTGGCGCTATTTATGCAAATTTTAGATGCCACTATTTTGAACACCTCATTGCCACAGATGGCACAGGCGCTGGGTGAGTCTCCACTAAAAATGCAGTGGGCGGTGATCAGTTATGCGCTAACTTTGGCCATATTTATTCCCATCAGTGGTTTTTTGGCGGATAAATACGGCACGCGCCGAGTATTTTTGGCAGCGATTATTATCTTTTGTATTGGCTCACTGCTATGTGCTGCGTCACCAACGTTGGATTTTTTGATTGGCTCACGGGTTATACAAGGTATTGGCGGGGCAATGATGACGCCTGTGGCTCGCTTAATATTGGTCAAATCCTACCCACGCAATAAGCTGCTGACCGTTATGAACTTTGCGGTAATTCCTGCTTTGGTAGCACCGCTAGTAGGACCGGTCTTAGGTGGCTATATCGTACAATATACCAGTTGGCATTGGATATTTTTGATCAATATACCGATGGGTATTTTTGGCTTTATCATGGGAAAAAAACTGGTTCCGGCACTATTTGAGGATACCAAGCGGCTTGATTGGACAGGATTTTTATTGTTTGCGGCAGCGGCTTGTGGGTTTACGCTTGCTGTAGAGTTCGGCTCACAGACTGGTCGCGGATTTTATGGGTTGCTGCTGAGTTTGGTGGCCAGTTTATTGATCAGTGCTTATATCTGGCACGCCAAGCGTCGTCAAGCACCGTTGTTCCCCTTGAGTTTGTTTGATATTCGAACCTTTCGTATTGGCATCACTGGTAACTTATTCACGCGCTTAGGTATTAGCGCTGTACCGTTTTTGCTGCCGTTGTTGCTGCAAGTGGTATTTGAATACTCACCGTCGCAGGCAGGTTGGCTCCTCGCACCCATCGCGGTCGGTGCTATCGGGATTAAACCCTGGGTCAGTAAAATTATTCAGCGTTATACTTATCGCAAAGTGCTGGTCTTCAACACGTTTTTGATGGGCACGCTCATCATTGTGTTGGCACAGTTTACCGATGCCTCACAGTGGCTGTGGTTTATCCCTATTTTGACCATAATGGGCGCTTGTAATTCTATGCAATTCAGCGCGATGAATACGATTACTATCGGTGATTTAGAAGGCGCTCAAACCAGTAGCGGCAATAGCTTGATGGCGGTCAATCAGCAGTTAGCGATTAGTTTCGGTATTGCTTTTGGGGCAGCGGTACTGACGCTGTTACGTGAACGCCTACAAATGGATACGCTGACAGCGTTTCAAACCACCTATTGGATACTTGGGATCTTAACCATTCTCTCGGGGCTGTACTTCTTACGACTTAAGCCCGAAGATGGGCGCGGCTTATACTGAGCCGCTGATATTTGGATTTTGGATAAAGAGTTTGAAAAAATATTGATTAAGCGTTGGTTTTGTCAGCAGTGCAGATAGTACGTATTGTCAAATATGAGACACAAAAATGCCAGCATATGAGTGATTATAAACCACACGACACGCTGGCATTTTTAGAGCATAGTACGATTCATTGTATCAACAATGAACCATTAAGGCGCGTCATCATCCATTTGTGATTGGATATAGCGCTCAACCCCAATGCTTTCGATCAAGTCTTCTTGAGTCTCTAACCAGTCTTGATACTCTTCATTACCATCTTTTAGCGTCACCAATAGCTGGCGCGACACATAGTCAGACTTTGTTTCACATAGAGTAATAGCATCGGTAATGATATCGAATTTTTGTTTTTCTAGGCGCAAATTGCATTCGATAATCTCTGGCACATCTTCACCGATGAACATCTTGCCGTAATCTTGCAAGTTTGGTAAACCGCCTAGCAATAAAATCCGGGCAATCAGCTCATCAGACCATTTCATCTCAGCGATGGATTGTTTATAGAAACTTTCATTGAGGGCTTCTAATCCCCAATGGCGCGCAATGCGCGCATGTAAAAAGTACTGGTTGATGGCAATCAATGACTGTCCGAGCACTTTATTTAAAGCGCGAATAACCTCTTTATCCCCTTTCATTATCTCTCTCCCTTTCATGTCGTTATTTATACTAAATACTATGGTTATTGTTCATATCTTCGTGACATTAAACAAGATTGGGAGTGACTTCAGCCATTTGGCTTTGCAGATAATTGGGCAGACTGATCATATCAATTAAGCGCAACTGTTGCTCAAGCCAATGCGCATGATCTTCTTCAGTGTCTTTTAGCTGTTCTACCAACATCTCACGCGTGACATAATCGCGCTCTGCTTCACAGAGAGCAATACCGTCTTTTAAGTGCTGTTGTACTTGATACTCTAGCTCAAGGTCAAGTTGCAGCATTTCAGGAACTGTCGCGCCGATATTGATAGCATTGACCGTCATTTTCGGCGTGCCGCTCAGCATTAGGATACGGCGAATAATAGATTGGGCATGTAGCGTCTCATCTGCCATCTCATGATGGATACGATCGTACAATTTGCCATAATGCCACTCAGCATACATTTCTGAGTGAATAAAATACTGGTCACGGGCAGCAAGCTCACCGCCTAACAAAAAATTCAAATAATCAATGACTTTTGGGCTACCTATCATAACCTATACTCCCCTATTTATATTTTACAGATCACCATACATTCATAATTACCCATATAAGGATAGTACTATTGGTAAACTGATCAGTAAAGATCAAAATCAACAAAACGTCTTACAACGTGAGACAGATATAGTAGCATATAGGCTCTATACAGCTTGTAATGTTATGAACTAAGAATAAGATGCTAATTGAGAATCATAATTAGCTAGCTTTAGTAACCACTGGTTTATCGCAACGATGGCTGCTAATGATGCTCAATATCATTGAAGTAGGTGTATGAGTAAAGTTATACGGACGCTCGCAACTTACCCTTTATGTATAATGGCCAAAGGATAAGTGCAGAATATTGAATGTATGTGGTATCGAGGCGTACTAGTGATATTGGTGTAGTGAGGTGATGAATAGCTGGGTAGTAAATCTCTGGTTTGATAATGCTTAAACAGCGTAAGCTAAGACATCGAGTCTAGCATGATGCTCATCTAAGTAATCGTTAACCATCGGTTCGCAGCAGCCACAGCAAGTCGCAACATCGAGGGTATCTTTTAGACCGTCAAGGGTATCGATACCTGAAGCAATGGCTGCTTTGATTTGCTTTTCTTTTACGTCATTACAGATGCATACGTACATGGTCTGGCTCCTCTGAATACCGCTATTCGGTAACTGCTTTTATTGCTCATAAATTTAGTGCATTGATGATAAAAATGGTGAGTAGAGTGTTTGTCTTGATATTCACGGTCATTTTTATGGCTTGATGTATAATAACGATAACTATTATCATTTGCAATAGCATTTGATATATTATTGGTATAAAAGTACAGTCATCAAAGTAGAGTTATATTGCACACAGTTAATTGATGTAAGTGAATATAAGCGTGCGTGTAACCGAATATGATGAAAGGTAGTAAATTAACGACGAACTGTAATTTAGCCCATTTTTTAATCGATTTTGTAGATAACTGCTGTTATATTGAACCCCTATTAACAAAGCCCAATTGGAATTGTTCTATGTCTGATAATAATTTTACGATACGACCTATCGAGTTATTTAAAGTCTTATCTGACCCGACGCGCTTAAAAATATTTCAAATTCTATTTAACAAAGAATCGCGCTGTGTTGGTGAGTTGGTAGAAATACTAGATCAACCACAGCCAACGATATCGCGTCATTTGAACCATTTAAAGAAACTCGGTATTTTAAGCTGTGTTCGCGACGGTACGTGGATGTGGTATGAAGTCGCTGACGACTTGCCAGAATGGTGCCAAGAGATTTTGGATATTACTTATAAGCAAATATCTAGCAAAGACATCGACATGTCCAAGCCTGCTGAGATATGATGACTATCTAGCATTATTGCTATCAACATTTGATCTTAATAACGCTAGATACCAAATGAAATTGAGACCTGCTATCACCCATAAAAAAAGACCTACAATAAATAGGTCTTTTTTTATGGGTGATAATAGAAGAACTGCACCAAATTTCACTATGCTAAGTCTAAAAAATCACTGATAAACGCATTGGCTGGCTGGTGTATCAGCTCCTCCGATGTGCCTACCTGCTCTACCCGCCCTTGATTCATGACCACGATCTCATCTGAGACGGCGCGGGCTTCTTCTTGATCGTGAGTGACCATAATACTGGTAATACCAAGCTCATGGTGGATGTTCTTTAACCACGTGCGCAGCTCTTTACGTACCTTGGCATCGAGGGCACCAAAAGGCTCATCGAGCAACAATAACTTCGGCTTCACTGCTAAGGCACGAGCCAGCGCAATCCGTTGACGCTGACCACCAGAGAGTTGATGCGGATAAGCATTGGCCACTTGTGGCAGCTGCACCAAGTCTAATAGCTCGGCAACGCGCTTATTGATATCTGCCTTACTTGGTCGCTCATTCTTTGGTAACAAGGTCAGTCCAAAGGCAACATTATCGGCGATATTTTTATGACGAAACAATGCGTAATGCTGAAACATAAAGCCAATATGGCGCTTTTGCACTGGCGTATTGGTCACATCCATCTCATCAAACAATATCTGCCCTGAATCAGCATATTCTAAGCCGGCGATAATGCGTAACAACGTCGTTTTGCCACAGCCTGATGGTCCCAGCAAAGTGGTCAGCTTGCCAGTCGGCACGGTGATATTGATATTATCTAAGGCGGTAAACTGACCGAATTTTTTATTAACGTTGCGAATCTCGATGCTCATAATGGGTTCTCTTATTATATCTTTGGTATCGTGGCAGATTTTTTGGTTACCGCATTTACATTATTAAATTAAATCTAATGCCAGCCCTTTCAGACCAAGTGTAGATAGTATTACTTATCCGAAATTTCAGCAGTTGTTGCAGCAGTAGTATTAGTAGCCTTCTTAGCGTTGGCATTTACAAGTAGCTCAGGCACACTTGCCAGCCGTTCGGACTTGGCAAATTTGCGCTCTTGTAGCTTAGTCATGACTTGTTGAATAAGCAACGTCACGAGCGCCAGCGCAGCAAGTAGACTTGATAAGGCAAAAGCGGCGGTAAAGTTATAATCATTGTAAGCAATCTCAACCAGTAGTGGCATGGTGTTGGTCTCGCCGCGAATATGACCAGATACCACACTCACCGCCCCAAACTCACCCATGGCCCGCGCATTGGTCAAAATCAAACCATAGAGTAGTGCCCATTTGATATTGGGTAGTGTCACATGCCAAAACGTCTGCCAACCAGTTGCGCCCAAGGTCAATGCTGCTTGCTCTTCAGAGTCGCCTTGCGTCTGCATCAGCGGTATCAGCTCACGTGCTACAAAAGGAAAAGTGACAAATAAAGTAGCGAGCACGATCCCTGGAACCGCATAAATAACTTGGAATCCCATGCTCTCAAGCCAGCCGCCAATGGTGGAATTGAGTCCGAATAGCAAAACAAACATCAGACCTGCAACGACGGGTGATACTGAAAATGGCAGATCAAGCAAAGTGGTGACCAGCTGCTTACCTTTAAACTGATAGCGCGTCACTAACCATGCGATGGCGATACCCATCACCATATTGATGGGTAAGACGATAGCCGCGGTAATCAATGTCAGCTTAATGGCTTGCAAGGCTTCTGGGTCGACCAGCGAGGCAATATACAACTGCCAGCCACCTTTAAAGGCCTCATAGAACACAGCCAGCAACGGAATGACCAACATGATGACCATAAATAACACTGCGATGACGATAAAGGTAAGACGTATCCATGGCGTATCTTTAGTCGCTGCGTTGCTTTGGTAGTCGTAGCTATTAGATATTTGCATTAGCGAGCTCCTACACGGCGCGACAGTTTCCACTGCATGATGTTAATAGTTAATAAGATCACAAATGAGATTAGTAGCATAAATAATGCAACCGCAGAAGCCCCTTGAACATCAAACTGCTCTAGTTTACTAATGATAATGAGCGGTAAAATCTCTGATTGCATGGGGATATTGCCAGCGATAAAGATAACCGAACCGTACTCGCCAGTGGCACGGGCAAACATCATGCCTGCACCCATGAGTAAAGCGGGCAACAGCTCTGGCAAAATTACTTTGCGAAACGTCGTCAAGCGATTGGCACCCAATACCGCGGCTGCCTCTTCAAATTCAACCGATAGCTCAGCGAGTACAGGCTGTACCGCACGGACAATAAAAGGAAAACTGACTACAACCAAGGCGAGCCAAATACCTATAGGTGTAAAGGCGACCTGAATGCCAAATTTATCAAACCACTGACCAATCAAACCATTAGGCGCATAAAGGGTCGCAAGCGAAATGCCCGTGACCGCCGTTGGTAATGCAAATGGTAAATCAACTAGCGCATTAATCAACGACTTACCCCAGAACTCGTAGCGTACGAGTACCCAAGCAACCAATGTGCCAAACACCATGTTAGTCAGCATCGCCAAAAACGACATCCATAAGCTTAGCTTGATAGCAGCAGTAACTTGCGGCTGACTAATCGTCTCCCAGAATCCAGTCCAACCCATCTGAGTCGTGGTGTAGGCCATCATGGCAAATGGTAATACCACCAGTAGCGACAAGCTAAAGACCGTGATACCCATGCTCAGGCCGAACCCTGGCAGCACATTGCGTTGGCGCAAACGTGTTAACCACCCTTTTTTTGCAGGGGCTTTGCTGGCAGGAGATGTTTTTGCACTCATAATGATGTCCTATTGCCTAACCAATCGTACTTAGCGATGATTACTATTTATTGTTATTGCTTAACGTGGGTTTTCACTATTGATACTTAAAAAGAGCACTTAACAGAAAGCATTTAACGATGATGTCGTCTATAAAAACACGCTATCAGGTAGTTATTAATATGCTTATGGTATAAAGGACATAGCGTATATGACCATGTCCTTTATAAGGTTCTGCATGACTAACGGTGTGACTGACTGCATTTGCTAGCGCAGTAGCTTCTCTTATGCACTTAGCAAGTGATTACTGCGGTGCGTTAATGGCTAGCTGGTCGAATACACCGCCATCGCTGAAGTACGTACCCATGATTTCATCCCACGTGCCAAAGGCATCATTTGGACGGAAGGTTTCGATTGGTGGTAATTTATCACCATTTTTATCAAGGACGCTTTTGACGCTAGGACGCAAGTATAGATTGGCTGCTAGCTGCTGGGCAGGCTCGCTCCATAAGTAGTCAAGATAAGCTTTTGCGGCATCCGTTGTGCCTTTTTTATCTGTCACTGACTTGACAATCGCAACAGGGCTTTCTGATTTAATAGAGTATTTAGGATAAACGATGTCTACTTTACCCGCACCGAAATCAGTCGCTGCCAAGTTGGCTTCATTTTCAAAAGTTACTAGGACATCACCGATACCACGCTGAACGAAAGTGGTGGTCGCAGCGCGCCCGCCATTCTCATAAACTTTGACGTTTTTAAGCATGTCTTTCACGTAGTTTTTGGCATTGGTCTCGTTTTTATCAAAAGCGTGTAAGCCATAACCATAAGCGCCCAAGAACGCATAACGACCATTACCCGTCACTTTTGGATTGGCCATGACGATCTCAACGCCTTCTTTGGTCAAATCTTCCCAGTCATTGATGCCTTTTGGGTTGTCTTTACGGACTAAGAATACGATGGTGCTGGTAAAAGGAACGGCATTGTCTGGGAATTTGCTTTCCCAATCTGACTCAACCAAACCTTTTTTCTCAAGCAACTCAATATCAGAGCCTTGGTTCATAGTAGCGACATCTGCTTGCAGACCATTGGCAACCGACAGCGCTTGTTTACTTGAGCCACCATGTGACTGCTTGATTAGAATATTACTGTTTGGATTTTCCGCTTTATAGTGCTCAACGAATAATGGGTTGTAGTCTTTATAAAAGTCACGTGCCACATCATAAGAGACGTTCAGCAGCTCAATATTTTGACCTTCTGTGGCAATTGTGCCATCTGCATTAGCAGTCGTCTCTGTCTCGCTATTGCTACAGCCAGCCAGCCCCAAGGTTAATGCAACGCCTGCAATGCTCAAGACGTGACGTTTTTTACTTTTTTGTTGATAGTGCAAAGCGTATGTCATAAATCCCTCAAAGGTATCTGTTAAGTAATGCAAGTATGCTAACAGTGCCATCTTATTATGTTTAATGATGAATATGCGTATGTTATTGCCAAAATGGAATAACAAAGGGGTAAATACAAGGTTATCAATCACTTAAATAGTATCGTTAATACATAAGGCTGATACCCTACTAACTACCCGCTCTGGCTCATACAAATTGAGTACTTTGAGCATGTATCAGGCCATTGACGATCTCTTGATAAACGACTCCCTACTTCACTCTTGCCAGCTGATCAAAACGCCCACCATCGACAAAGAAAGTGTCCATAATCTGCTCCCAAGAACCAAATACTGCTACCGGCTCAAAAGTCTCAATATCAGGCAAGGTTGCTTTGTGAGCTGCCAGCACTTGTGGGTTGCTGGGACGCATATACATCTGTGCCATGAGCTCTTGTGCTGGGGTGTCCCATAAGCCTTTTAGGTAAGCATTTGCCGCTGCCGTCTTGCCGCCCTTGTCAGTAACGGCTGTTACGACCGCCACTGGGTTCGCAATCACAATAGAATAACTGGGATAAACGATATTGACCTGTCCTTTGGCAAATTGCTTGGCGGCTAAATGCGCTTCATTTTCGGTCGTGATGAGCACATCGCCCAGTCCGCGCTGAGTAAAGCTGGTTGTTGCGGCGCGTGCGCCATTGTCATAAGTGACCACGTTTGCCAGTAGCTTTTTGATAAAATCATCCGTTTTGGCAGGACTTTGCACCGTTTCTTTAAATTGATGTAATCCATAACCATAGGCACCCAAAAACGCATAACGCGCGGTGCCACTGGTTTTCGGGTTTGGTATCACGACATCGATATCGTTACGCGCCAAGTCCGACCAGTCTTTGATGTTTTTGGGGTTACCATCGCGCACCAATAACACCATGGTACTGGTATAAGGCACCGCATTGTTCGGGAACGCTTGCTGCCAATCAGAGGCAACCAAGCCTTTTTTAACCAACAGATTCATATCACTTTCTTGGTTTAAGGTGACTACATCTGCTTGCAGACCATTGGCAACCGACAGCGCTTGTTTGCTTGAGCCACCATGTGATTGGTTGATATTTACCTGACTGTCTGAATGCTTTTGCTGATAATCTGCGCTAAATAAAGCGTTATAATCTTTATAAAAATCGCGTGATACATCATAAGAGACATTTAATAAACTGATATTGTTTGCATCACCCGTCGCATTCAAGCCGTCTTGCTGAGTGGCTTCGGTAGGATTACAGCCTGTCATTAACATGGCAAACGCCAGTACGCTACCAACTTTAACACTGACATTGGCTAGCGGCGTCGGCGTCTTTTTATCCTTAATAAGTGTATGGAGGTTAGCAAAACGAAGATTTTGAGATATTTGCTGAATACTTTTGTTATCTGGTTGCATGGGTGCTCTCGATAATGTTGATAGAAGCGTTTTCCACAGCATTAACAATCTTATTAATGCACATAATTCTTTGGATGCGGTTCTATAGATAATGAGAAATATGCTAACAGCATGTGAGTCAAATGCTTAGTGATAAATGCGCTTATCGAGTGATTAACTTGGCATAAGTCATTTTATTAATTATTTTACAAGGCTTAGGCTAGCCTCGCTGATTCTGAATATATTGCTTAATAATATCTAATGGCGCACCACCACAAGAGCTTGCAAAATAAGATCGGGACCAAAGCACCGGCTTGGCATAAGCTGCTCTTAACTCAATGAAATCGCCTCTCATTCGTCTACTTGTGACTGACTTTAGATTATTAACCAACTTGCTTAACTGCACCGTTGGCGGATACTGAATAAGCATGTGAATGTGATCTGCCTCACCGTTACACTCCTTTAGCTCAGCGTCAAAACTTTTACAGACCTCAGCAACACATTCACTAAAATAATCATGATGCAACTCAACTAAAACTTTTTTTCGGTACTTGGTAAAAAAAACCAAATGAACGTGCAGGTTAAAGGCGGCATAGCGATTTTTATATATCTCACTCATTGTAATAAATACCCTTAAGTGCTAGAATTATAAGCATAATATCAAATACACACTCATTAATAAAGAAAGTGTTTATGAAGATCAACAAAGCGTATAAATTTAGGCTTGAGCCTAATACGGAGCAAACGGTTATTTTAAATAATCTTGTCGGCTCTGCGCGTTTTGTTTGGAATCAAATGCTGGTAATCTCATTTGAGATGTTTGCTAACAACGAGTTTATTAATGCCACCAATCTGGTTAATAAAATTATAGATTTAAAAAGTAATCCTGATTTTAATTTCCTAAAAGCCAGTTCAAATGCGGTGGCTTTACAACAAAAAGTACGTGATCTCGCCTCTGCTTGGTCACGTTTTTTTGACCCCAAAGTCCATGCCAAGTTAAAAGAAAATAAAAAGAAACTCCGTAAACCCAAGTTCTTTAAATTGGCTGATGGATCGGAGATCCAACTACGCCCACTGATGCCAAGATTTAAGCACAAGTCCGATGGCTGCGACTCAATTCGCTTGGTTCAGTTTGATAAATATTGCCGTGTTGAGGACAATCGAGTCAAACTACCCAACGGTATTGGCTTGGTGAAGTTTAGAAAATCCCAAAACATTATCGGCACCATCAAAAACGTCACCATCAGCAAGAAATCAGGGCGCTGGTACGTGTCGTTTGGGTGTGAACGTGAACTGGCTGAGAACCCTCGGCATCCTGCCATAAGCGCTATTGGGTTAGACATGGGTATCAGCAAACTACTCACCACCTCAAATGGTGAATACATCAAACCTAAAAACAGCTTTAAAGCCAATCAACTCAAGCTTGCTAGATTACAGCGTCAATTAATCAAGAAAGTAAAATTCAGTGAAAACTGGAAAAAGCAAAACCGTAAGATACAGAAATTGCACCATCATATCGCCAATATTCGTCATGACTACTTGCATAAAATCACCACCAGCATCAGCAAAAACCACGCTATGATTGCTTGTGAGGACTTAAAAGTAGCCAATATGTCGAAGTCTGCAAGCGGGTCGATGGAGAAAAAAGGTTATAATGTCAAAGCCAAATCAGGATTGAATAAATCAATTTTGGATCAAGGCTGGGCCATGATGGTCAATATGCTTGAGTACAAGCAGCAATGGCAAGGTGGGCTGCTAGTGAAAATCAATCCACGTTACACCAGCCAAACCTGCTTTAACTGCAAGCATGTCGCCAAAGAAAATAGACAAACTCAATCAAAATTTGAGTGCGTCCAATGTGGTTATGTTGCGAACGCAGATGTTAACGCGGCTCGCAACATATTAGCGGCAGGGCATGCCGTGTTGTCTGCGGAGGGAAGATGCGGTAAAGGGTCGCCCGTTGAAACAGAAAACTTGTGATATTCGTGAGAATGTTGCCTAAGAGCGTTTGCTTTTAGAATCCCCCACTTGAGCTTGGCGAAAGTGGTGGGAGTATGTCAAATAGACGAGCCTTTATGTAAACGATACTATCTCTAATATCCTTACAGCCATGCTGTTAGGCGTTTCGTTTAGATAACGACCATTCCTCTTAATCACTCCTTTATCAAAGGTACTTAAATGATCATGTCTCCACCTCGTGCCGCTCGTCACTCACGCTTTTTTTCGGTATTTTTCACCACATCGGCGGCTCTGTTTGCCTTAAGTGGCTGTAATAACATGACACCTAGCGTGAATCACCAAGCCATAAAACAACCTATAGCCGATGTCATGCCAGCTGTGCAAGCAGTCGTTGGAGATTATACTGATGAAGGTTATGAAAAGCGCGCGCAAGGCTATGATTGGGTTGGCGTCATGGTACGGGCAGAGAATGATCAGCAAATCAACATAAAGGTTCGCGCCCGTAGCGATATTAAAAAGCCCAGTTGCCAGTTTGATGGCAAGGCGACATTAATGGGTCAAGACGACGCGCACGGCATTATTTTCCAAAGCAAAGTCAATGACAGCACGGCATTCTTTCAATTTAAGGATGATAAACTGACTATTGATAGTCAAGATAAATACGCGCTTAACTACTTCTGCTCTGGCGGTGGCACATTGGTTGGTGAGTATCAAAAGCTGACAACAGATTTAGAGGTTTAATAGATAACAAACGCCAGCTTAAGTAACAAGCGTTGATACTGGTTTGATTGCTGATTATCTTGGTTTACACCGCAGAGGCACCAACCAATTTTACTTCAGCACGTTCCTCTCTTTCGATACCAGCATAATAATCACGCAAAATTTGTAGTACTTCTGGACGGCTAAAGTTCTCTGGCACCACTTCATCTTCTGATAGCGCTTTACGCAGCTTGGTACCTGATACTTTAACGTGTTCAGACGCTTCATGCGGGCAAGTTTTGTCGGAAGCCATAGCATTACAAGCATTGCACCAGAACGTCCAGCCAATTTTGAGTGGTTGAGTGATAAGATCATCTTTACCAACCTGTTCAAATATCGTTTGTGCATCAAATGCCCCATAATAATCGCCGACACCAGCATGGTCACGACCAACAATCAAGTGGCTACAGCCATAGTTTTGACGGAATACCGCATGCAGTAATGCCTCGCGTGGACCGGCATAGCGCATATCTAGCGGATAACCGGCTTGAATAACCGTATCTTGTCTAAAGTAATTATCAATCAAGGTTTTGATGGCTTCTTGACGGACGTCGGCTGGGATATCACCAGGTTTCAATGCCCCTAGCAATGAATGAATCAATACGCCGTCACAGATCTCAATTGCAATTTTTGCCAAATACTCATGTGAGCGGTGCATTGGATTACGCGTTTGGAAGGCAGCCACTGTTTTCCAACCTTTAGTATCCAAAATAGCGCGGGTTTCTGCTGGTGTTTTGTAGATTTCTGGATATAAGGTTGGGAACTCGCCTTCGCTCAATACCTCGACACTACCTGCAATATTGACTTCGCCTTGCTCTAATACTTGTTGAACACCCGGATGTTCTGGGTCTGTTGTCGTAAATACTTGCTGACACTCATGCTCTTTATCGATGGTATAGGTTTCTTCTACGGTCAAGATACCCATGATTTCGCCATCTTTTGCGACCAAGGCTACTTTATCGCCTTGGTTTAAATTATCGGCAGTCGCTTTTGGTGCAGACAAGGTGATCGGAATTGGCCAAAACAGACCCGCATTGTCACCACTTTGCAAACGCATATCATCAACCACACCCTGCCAGTCTGCTTGATTCATAAAGCCATTCAACGGCGTAAAGCCACCAATACCGAACATGATTAAATCACCACGCTCACGTGAGCTTAAAGTGATGGTCGGCAATGTGCTGGCAAGTTTCAATGCTTGAGCGCGTGCCTCACCTTGTAATAGTAATGGCTTAAGCTCAGTGCTGCCATGCGGCGGAACGAGTTTTGATGGTTGCTTAGAGGTGATAGATGTCATATTGATTTATAACCTTTATGGGTAGTGATAAATTTGATAAGCATAGGCTACCTAACTTTCGTTATGAAAATTTATGCTGTGTTTGGATATACATATGTCTTAAAGGAATTTATGTTTATAGACGCAAGCTTATATGATGTGACTCTGAATGGTTTACCTTGCGACTGGCAATAAGACCGATTACACACGCAAATCATTTTCGTCACTGCTTTTAAGACTAAAAACAAAATTGAGATTACGTCATGTATCAATATAATTACGCTGACCAAACCTTGGTAGAAGAACGAGTCGCTCAGTTTCGCGACCAAACCGAACGGTTTTTGGCAGGTGAGCTGCCAGAAGAGCAATTTTTGCCGCTGCGCTTGCAAAACGGCCTTTATATTCAGCGTTATGCACCGATGTTGCGTATCGCCATTCCTTACGGGCTACTTGCCAGCTACCAATTGCGAAAATTGGCTAAGATTACTCGTAAATATGACAAAGGTTATGGGCACTTCACTACCCGTACCAATATCCAGCTGAATTGGCCAAAGCTAGAAGACGTGCCAGATATTTTGGCAGAGCTGGCATCAGTACAGATGCACTCGATCCAAACCTCGGGCAACTGTATTCGTAACACAACCACCGATCCATATGCCGGTATCCACCAAGAAGAAATCGCTGACCCACGTCCCTATTGTGAGATTATTCGTCAGTGGTCAACCTTCCATCCTGAGTTTGCTTTTTTACCACGTAAATTTAAGATTGCCGTCATCGGTACCAATGATGACCGCGCGGCAACCCAAGTACATGATGTCGGTCTTCATATCAAAACCAACGATGAAGGTGAGATTGGCTTTGAAGTATTGGTCGGTGGTGGTCTAGGACGTATTCCTGTCCTTGGTAAAGTGATTAATAAATTTTTGCCACGCGAGCATCTCTTGAGTTATTTGGACGCCATCTTGCGTGTCTATAACTTGCATGGTCGCCGTGATAAAGGCAGCAAATACAGATCACGCATTAAGATATTGGTTGAGAGCATGGGCGGCCCTGCATTTGCCAAATTGGTCAATGCTGAGTGGGAAGCTCATACCAAAGATGGTTCGCTTACCTTAACTGATGAGAACTTTACTACTGCCAGCAGCTTTTTTACCGAGCCTGACTATGTGTCGTTTGATGCGCTACAAGTACAGTCTGAGCTACAACAGCAATTAAATGCTGATAAAGACTTTGCTAACTGGTACAACCAAAATACGGTGGCGCATAAAGTCGCTGGTTATCGTGCGGTCGTTATTTCGCTCAAAGCAGGCTTGGTCGATGGCAAATATGTGCCCTCTGGTGATGTCAGCGAGTCGCAGATGGATGCACTGGCTGATCTGTCTGACAAATACAGTTTTGGTGAGCTGCGTGGTACTTATCAGCAGAATCTGGTATTCGCTGATGTGCAAACCAATAACCTTTATGAGTTGTGGCAGCAACTAGCAGAGTTGCATTTAGCACGCGCTAATATCAATACCCTAACAGATATGATTGTCTGCCCAGGTTGGGACTACTGCTCGCTTGCTAATGCGACGACACACAACATCGCTGAACAAATCGAAAAACAGTTCGATGATCTAGACTATCTGTACGATTTGGGTGAGATTCGCTTAAACATGTCTGGTTGTATCAATGCTTGTGCGCACCATCATACAGGTGACATTGGTATCTTGGGTGTCGATAAAAAAGGTGAGCATTGGTATCAGATCAGCATTGGTGGCAATTCCAGTGACGATGCCAAACTTGGCAAAATCTTAGGTAAATCTGTCCCTGCTCTTGAGGTTGCCAATACCATACAGCAAATCGTTGACGTCTATGTAGACTTGCGCGCCAGCACCGACAATGATGTCGAAAGCTTTGGTCAATTGGTTGAGCGCGTTGGTATTGATCCATTTAAGGAGAAGGTCTATGGCTAATCATCATATTTTGGACAGTCATGGCACAGATATTGGCAGTCAAGATACATGGCATGTGCTCACTACTGATGCGTTACCAGAGAGTATTGTATCGACAAACATCACGTTGCTTGAGCTGCTACAAAGACAAGAAAAGCCCGATGTGATTGTACCGCTCGCTGACCTATTAGACGAATCAGGCGCGCAGGTCGGTGGTCTGGTTAAAGAGGTTTATGAGCTGATTGTACAGCACAGTAGCCGCCTTGGATTGTGGGTGACGGCTGACACCGATGCAGATGCATTAGAAGGTATCAGTAAGTTCTTAGCAAAGCAGGCGCTTATCGTGATTGATGTGCCTAAGTTTGCTGATGGCCGTCACTTTAGCTTTGCACGTACCCTACGCCAAATTGGCTACCAAGGTGAGATTCGGGTGGCTGGCGCGTTTGGCCGTGATCAAATCGCATATCTACTGCGCATGGGTGTTGATAGCTTTGTATTGAGCGAGCATGACATGCAGCCAGACTCTAAATTCGGTATTGAGCAAGCATTTACCGCTCTTGCCAGTAGTTATGATGGACAAAGTGCTTCGGATTTACCGATGTTTGCTAAACCGTCAGAACCCTTAATCGCCTAGCTTTAACACTGATCATAAATTTTTTAATCAACGATTTTATATTAACTTTATATTAACAACCATTAAGGAAGGTATTATGAGCCAATTACATCCGAACCTAGATCTTGACCAAGCCAACCAAGCATTGCAAGGCAAGTCGCCTGAGCAAATCGTTGAGTGGGCATTAAGTCAAGCGAAAAACCCAATCATCACGACTAACTTCCGCCCATACGAGTCAGCGATTCTGCATTTGGTTGCCAAACAGCGCCCTGACATCACCGTATTGTGGGTAGACTCAGGCTACAATACTGATGCCACTTATCAATTTGCCAATAAAGTTATCCGTGATTTAAATTTAAACGTCATCACCTATATTCCTAAGCAAACGGCAGCGTATCGTGACGCGACCATGAACGGTATCCCAGGTATCGACAACCCACAGCATGATGAATTCACTGACCAAGTAAAATTAGAGCCATTCCGCCGTGCGCTAGATGAGTTAAAGCCAGATGTTTGGTTTAATGCCATTCGTAAAGATCAAACAGAATTCCGCCAAGGGTTGGATGTACTTAGCCTATCAAAAGATGGCGTGTTAAAAGTAGCGCCATTGTTTGAAAACACTGACGCCGATTTAGATGTTTATCTCGAAGAGCATCACTTACCGAATGAATTTGATTACTTTGATCCAACGAAAGTAGAAGAAAGCCGTGAGTGTGGCTTGCACACGCAACTTTAGGTATTTCGTAGTTTTACGATAAAAACACTTCTTAGATATAAGAGGTGTTTTTTTATTGTCATAGTAGATTCAATATTTAGTTCCACAAAATTTGAATATATAATTCAAGCGCTACCGCCAAAACAATGAGGACACACGCAAGTATCAAAATTATCGAGCTAACTGCCAACCGCCTTTCTCATCCCTTTTACCCATGACTGCCAAAACCAACACTAGACTTAACATCAGTAATAAGTACCAAGAGCCCAGCTTACCCCAACCTACCATATGCCATACATTTGCTTGTGACGGATAACGCCAAATATTGGTAAAAGTAGCAATATTTTCTGCCAACCAAACCAAAAAAGCGAGGAACAACAGTAATGGTAAAAATGGACATTGATATTGCTTGGTATCATGCAGTTGAAGATTATTTTTGTGATGGATTTGAAACAACACTCTGGTTTTCCAAAATAAAATTATCGAAGCGATGAACAATATATTGCGAATATCAGGGACAAAAAACTTAGTGAAGAAATTGGCATAAGAAAAAATAACCAATAAACTCACCCATAGTAAACGTGGCAAGTCGGTAAAAGAGGCATTAAACAATCTTAAGCCACGCGCTAAAAAACTACCTACGGCCGAGTACATAAATCCGGCGAAGAGTGGCACAGTGGCAATTCTAAAAATGGATGGTTCAGGATAGTACCAAGAACCAATTTTGGGATGGGTTAAAAACAATTCCATTGCCATGGCCATGATATGAAAAATAGCAATGACCCATACCTCACGCGACGTTTCTAATTTGAAATAAACCAAAAAAACCTGAATAATCAAAGCATAAGCCAATAACAGATCATAGCGATAGATACCAGAAATTGACCAACTTATTTGATGAGTCAGTACAAAAGCCAATAATAAAAGTATGCCAAACAAAGCAGACGCTAAACTCAGCGCGGCGCCACGCGGAATAATGTTCAACACCTTAGTTTAGCACTACAATCATATTGACTACCGTTTATTGCTTTAACAGCTCGCTTCATACGCTATGGTGAACCATGACATACATCCTCCTCTTCCTCACAATAGCTTATTATATAAAGTATTCATTAGAGGCCGCCAAACTATAGCAAATAGTCCGCTTAATAGACAATTTTCTATAGTTTTTGAATATCTCTATCTGTATAAAGAAGTCAGCATTTGAATAATTAACGTTTCTTGAACGTTTTATTGTCTAACATTGCGGTATTCTATGGCTTGCCTCAGTGGCTGCTCGGCATTAAACCGATGCTATAAAGCCACATCATGAACAAAGTTACTCATCCTTTTTTATTTCCTTATAGGCACTCGCGCTCATCAATATGGATATTTATTATGTCTTTTATAAAAAAAATCGATTCACTTTATGAAAAACTGCACGATAAGCTACCAGCGGTAGGCAAGGCAGCCTCTTTTTTAACTGGTACGAGTGTTCTTACTGCCAATAGTGCGATGGTGGGTCTGCCCATCTGGACTTTGGGAGCGGCAAAAGTATTGACAGGAGCGAAAGCTGCGGATGATGCGCTGATTGCGATTACCAAATACTGGATTAATAGTAACAACGCCGTCATTGATCATGCCCTACCTCACAAAGACTGGCGCATTAACCTGCCTGACGATCTGAGCGAAGACAAGCAGTATCTATTGGTAAGCAACCATCAATCGTGGGTTGATACCAGCATTGTGCAATATATCAGCCAAGACACCCTGCCTCTGACACGGTTTTTTACCAAGTTTAATCTGATTTATATTCCTGTTATCGGTCAAGCCTTTTATTTCTTAGACTTTCCGATGATGAAGCGCTTTTCTGCAAAAGCGATGGCCAAGAATCCAGAGCTTAAAAAACAAAACCTGCTTGAGGCCAAGCGTGCTTGTCGTCAATTAAAAAACAAACCCTTTGCGCTATTAAACTATTTGGAAGGCACGCGCTTTACTAAAGAAAAACATGACCAACAAAAATCTCCTTATCAGCATTTGTTAAAACCACGGGCTGGCGGTTTGTCATTAGCCATTAATGCGTTAGGCAATGAGTTGGATTCTATCTTGGACGTGACCATTGTCTACCCAGACGGCGCGCCTGACTATGATGATTTATGGAAAGGCAATATTCGCCGTTTGGGCGTCGATGTGACTCGCTTAAAGATACCAGACGAATTATTTGCTGCCATCATGGACGGCGGCTATGACCGTGATGAAACCACCAAAAAAATGATGTTTGATTGGTTAGAGGATATCTGGCAAAAAAAAGATGCCCGTATGACTAAGATGCTGAGTGAGTTTGAGTAGACTTTGTACGTTGTCAAATCTCGTTATTGCTAATATCTAATGCAAAAATCTAATCTACATGACAGCCACAAGCTTTGACGTAAGCCTGTGGCTTTTTTAATTCTGTATTTCATCTCTCCTCACCTATTCCACATCCCACCAAAAACCCTCACCAACATGAAAAAAACGAATATGCTAATGCCGATTCTCTACGTGAGCCGCCGTACCTAATAAACCATAATAGTGGCATACACTAAATTGAATAACTGGTAACGCTATGAACACCTTTCCATTATTTTTTAAATTAGAAGACCGTAAAGTACTCATTATTGGCGGCGGTGATGTGGCGCTACGTAAAGCGGATTTGCTCAGCCGTGCTGGCGCGTGTATTGCTGTCCTTGCACCAAGCATTAGCCACGAGATACAAGCCTTGTTAAGTGATAGCAAGCACGAATTGATTTATAAAAACTATAATAAAACCTATATAACAGACTCGCGCGTCATTATTGCTGCCACTGACGATGAGACACTTAACCATCAAATATATGCTGATGCCACTGAGCTAAACATTCCAGTTAATGTAGTCGATACACCCCATTTGTGCGATTTTATCTTCCCCGCGATTGTTGATCGCAATCCAATCGTGATTGGCATATCGTCAAACGGCAAAGCGCCAGTGCTGGCACGTCTATTACGCGCTCGCCTTGAAACCTTGATTCCACAAGGCTATGGTAAATTGGCAAAGCTTGCTGGCGATTTTCGTAGCGAAGTGAAAACTAAAATACCTACGCTGACAGGACGCAGGCAGTTTTGGGAAAAGGCATTTGAAGGTCCAGTCAGTCAGCTGATGTTTGCAGGTAATGAAACTGAAGCGGCGGCACAATTACAAGCTGATTTAGATAAAACAGCATCACTTATCAGTGAAAAACATACAGAGAATGATATATCCACAGAACCTCAAACCCTACAGAATAACGTAGGCGAAGTCTATATCGTTGGTGCAGGCCCTGGTGACCCAGAGCTACTCACCTTTAAAGCGCTGCGTCTCATGCAGCAGGCTGACATTGTCTATTATGATGCGCTCGTCTCACCGCAAGTATTGGATTTATGCCGCCGTGATGCCGATAAAGTGTTTGTTGGCAAAAAACGCAGCAATCATGCTGTGGCGCAATTGGGCATTAATGAATTGTTGGTCAATAGCGCTAAAGAAGGTCGCCGTGTGGTGCGTTTAAAGGGCGGTGATCCCTTCATCTTTGGCCGTGGCGGCGAAGAAATTGAGAGTTTGCGTGCGCACAGTATCCCGTATCAAGTCGTACCTGGTATTACCGCTGCCAATGCCGCCGCAAGCTATGCTGGCATTCCGCTGACCCATCGTGATCATTCGCAGTCAGTACGTTTTGTCACTGGATTTTTAAAGGCTGGCGCACCCAATAATAACTTTAAGAGCTTTTTGAATACGGATGAGACAGTCGTCTTTTATATGGGGTTGCATTCGCTGGCGCGTTTGACGACAGGCTTGATTGATGCAGGGCGCAGTAGCGACACCCCGATTGCTATAGTCTCCAATGCCAGTATGCCCAATCAGCAGGTATTAACGGGAACGCTTGCCGACATCGTTGAGTTGCAAGAAAAAAATCAGCTACGCACGCCAGCCTTGCTCATTATGGGAGACGTGGTCGCACTCCATCATGATTTGGCTTGGTATAATTTGCAAAATCAGCAGAAAAACAACAACAGTGACACCACAGCTAGTAACTGGCTACGTGGTGGAACAGCGGCTACACCAAAGGCAGATCATACCAGCCAGCAAGCCCATGCGTTATCAATGGTAGCCAATTTAGCAACGGCTGATGATGGTTTGGAGCAGTTGGTGATTGGTTGAATCAAGGCTTTTAACTAGCACAAAAAAACCTACCATTAATTAATGGTAGGTTTTTTTATTTGGCGGGTAACTTTTGATAACTTACACCATATGATAAGCACCTTTCTATACTAGAAGCAATCTATAGCTCGATAAAATCCACAATATGCTGTAGCCATTGATCGTAGTTATAGTTTTCTAATACATGGGCACTCGCATAACGCATCATCTCTATCTGCTGCTTGGTATAGCCTTTAGATAGTTGCGCAAATAACTCATCCGCCTGTTCGCGACTTTCTATCACTTCACACATCCCCTCAAAGCGTGTACTTACTGATACGCTAGGATTGCTCACCGCCAACCGACCACATGCCATAATCTCAATTAATCGACGAGAAAACATACTCGGTGAATCAGTCACAGTATTGACATTAAGTGCATGCGAGTACTGACGATACATATCACCAGTCTTATTGTGAGCGACCGCAGGATATACGTTAGTATTAGGTAAGTCTGGATAGCGATAGACATCAGACTTACGGTCCGAGTTACGATCTATGATATCTAATCCAAAAGGCGACGCTGCGCTAAATGCCATATCTTGCCACTTTTGCCGAGCATTATGGACATGCTTACTATAACTGCCGATAAATAGACTTTTGCGATAGGGCGGCGGTGATGTAGCGGGATAATGAAACTTAGGCTGCACAGCAAAGGGTAGCACCCCTACTTTTACTTTATTACCTAATATCGCTTGGTAGCGCTCAACACAGTTTGAATCAACGGTCAGTACATATTTGAATAAACTGGCAGAGTCGATAAAACGATTAAAGTGAGCTCCATCTTCCTTATTCCAAAATAATGCTGGAATATTATATTTATCTGCCATTTCTAAAAGCTTGCGTAGCTCAACGTTATTACGTTCAGGATAGTCAGGATAGTTGGCAATCTTGTAGCGCCATCTGTCTTTAAATCCGCGCCAACAAGATTCGACTAATATAAAATTAGGCCTAAATACTTTAAATATCCAAGTCCAATGATTATTGGTTATATATTTTACTTTAATAACTTTTTCATTATCTAAAGATATAGCAGTAAGCTCATCACTAACCAAAGCTATTCTAATATTTTTAGGAGGCATAAATAATTCTTTAACATATAGTATAAGTTGCAAAAAAATAATGTATCACTTTCATTAGGGCGTGTTGAACATTCATA
>NZ_DKHR01000002.1:264-7569 GCF_002453835.1 Psychrobacter sp. UBA6739 | reverse complement strand
CTGCCGTCATGGCTTGCAGATTCCACAGCGTATCGCGCAAGCTTTCGCCTTTTCTGGTACTAGAGCACTCGATATCGATATTAAGCACATTGGCACCGAGACGCTTTTCGGCTACTTCAAAGGTCGTACGGGTACGCGTTGACGGTTCAAAAAACAAATTCATTACCGTATAGCCTTCAAGCTCGGGACGGTTAATGAGCTGTCCGTTATCATCAAAAAACGTCTCTGCTTTGGCAATAATAGCCTGCAACTGCGCCTTATTAAGACCTTCTACTCCCAAAAAATGGCGAATACTGCCATCGCTATTAAGCTGCGGACGACTTAACGACGCATCAAGTTTATCATGAATGGTATCAGGGTCGAATTTGGCATAATCCGTTGGCGAGACGGTCTGAGTTGAGCGG
The DNA here is from genome assembly GCF_002453835.1 of Psychrobacter sp. UBA6739. NCBI lineage: Bacteria > Pseudomonadati > Pseudomonadota > Gammaproteobacteria > Moraxellales > Moraxellaceae > Psychrobacter > Psychrobacter sp. UBA6739. The sequence goes on along the minus strand of NZ_DKHR01000002.1, from coordinate 7,165 downwards.
CTATCGATAGAATTTGGCATAATGGCAGGTCTTTATTGTTGGTTTATATGATTTAATAATCATTATTTATGCGTTTTTTGGCGATTTATAGTCGACGATAAGCACAGAGACAAGGACATTTTGGCACTTATTTGCTACAATTTACCCCAGTGGCAGTGAGAGACGTAGCGCCGTAAAAAACAGCCATTGTCATCCGCTTGGGCAGTAGCCATAGACCTGTCAAAACCATCATTAAAAATCCGCTTAGCCAAACGATAAATAAATAATAATAGTGATAGTGTAGCTGATTTTGTGGTCAGGACAAAGATGCCGTGCGAGGTATTTAAAAATTTGCCAGATTTAGGTCTGTAACGTGCGACCCAACCGACTTTCCAACCCCTTATTTAATCCTTAGTTTCAGTAGCCTTTATTTTAACAGCATTTATTAGGAAGCCTTATGACAACCCTTACAGACTATCTCAATGATTATTCACCCAATCCTGCACTGAGTGACGTTATTACGACTGTCACTGACGTGGGTAAAACCATCTCACAATTATTGAGAAAAGGGGCGCTAGCCGACATTCTAGGCGAAGCTGGCAACCAAAACGTCCAAGGTGAAGACCAAAAGAAACTGGACGTACTGGCCAATGACTTATTATTAGGTGCTTTGGCGAAAAATACACATTGTGCAGGCGTTGCCTCAGAAGAGCTTGACGACGCTACCCCTGCCAATGCAGATGGCAGTTTGTTGGTATTGTTCGATCCGCTTGATGGTTCATCAAACATCGATATTAATATGGCCGTTGGCACTATCTTTTCTGTTTTACCGTACCAGCGCCAAGGTCAAATCAGTGAAAATAGCGACTTCTTGCAAGCTGGTAATCAACAGCTAACAGCAGGCTATTTGTTATATGGCACCTCTACCGTACTAGCGCTAACTATCGCCGATCATGTCGTGATGTTTAGCCTAGATCCTGACACTAACGATTATGTGCTCATACAAGAAAATGTGCAAATCGATGCCGATACCAGCGAATATGCTATCAATGCTTCAAACTACCGCTACTGGCGCGCACCCATGCAGCAGTATATCGATGAGTTAATTGCTGGCGAAACGGGTGTCCGTGGTCGCGATTTTAATACGCGCTGGGTGGCGGCCATGGTCGGTGATGTGCATCGTATTTTATGTCGCGGTGGTCTCTTCACTTATCCGTTCGATACCAAATATGCCAATAAAGCGGGCAAATTACGCTTGATGTATGAAGCCAATCCAATGAGCTTATTAATTGAGCGTGCGGGTGGCGCTGCTACCGATGCAGTCAATCGTATTTTAGACATAGAGCCAACCGATATTCACCAACGCGTCCCAGTGGTACTAGGCAGCAAAAATGAAGTCGATTATGTTAAAAATCTGCATGTAACTTACGCTGATAAATAAGCACTTTGCCTTTACTTTGATAACAATCAGTATAAAGTCAAAACATTTGTAAGCTTTATACTGATTGTTTAATTTTTTTATATTTTTTTCTAAGCGATCCACTATGGTAGCAAATCCCACCGAGCTTATTACCTCAGATAAAAATACGACCGTTAAACTTGTCAAATCCTTGTTAACGCAAGCGCGGCAGCGGAAGAAGCAAGGGCAAACGGTGATTGAGGGCGTCCATCTCATCGATGCAGCGCTACGTAGCGACTACCCGTTTGTCCAAATCCTACTCGCAGAGTCTGCGCACAACCATCCTGAGGTTCAGCAAATTTTGACGCGCTTGCCTACTTATACGCCTACTTTAACCTTATCAAATTCGCTGTATGAGAGCATTCGTAGCTTAGGTACTGGTATCGATATCATGGCAATCATTAAGGTACCAACGCCTAGTTTATCGATGATTAATGATGACTGCTTGATTTTAAATGATGTGCAAGACAGCGGCAATGTGGGCACGCTATTACGCACCGCAGCAGCGGTTGGCATCAAAAATATACTCTGTACCAGTGCGACAGCACAAGTGTGGTCTCCTAAGACATTACGAGCAGGCATGGGCGCTCAGTTTGCTCTGACTATTTATGAAGGTCTAAATGTGCAAGATATTTTGGAGCATGTGCAAACACCGCTATTTGCTACCAGCTCCCATACTGATACAGTCATTTATCAACATGACTTAAAAAAACCTATCGCTTGGATTATGGGGCATGAGGGACAAGGTGTTTGTGATGAGCTGATGCAGTGCGCCACCCCTATCGCTCTACCACAGCCTAATGGTCAAGAAAGCCTTAATGTCGCCATTGCAGGCTCATTATGCTTATATGAAACGCTACGTCAAAGAAATTATAACTAATGTTGTTTGACTGAATCAAAAACATACCTCTCAAATACGAAAAACCCGCTATAAATAATAGCGGGTTTTTCTACTTAACTAATCACTAAATAACGATTAAACCTTGCTAGTAAGCTCAGGCAATGCTGTAAATAAATCCGCTTCTAAGAAATAATCAGCAACGCTAGCGATAGGTGCTTCTGGGTCATTGTTGATAGCGACAATAACTTTAGAATCTTTCATACCCGCTAAATGCTGAATCGCGCCTGAAATGCCCGCTGCGATATATAAGTCTGGTGCAACGATTTTACCCGTTTGACCGACCTGCATATCGTTTGGTACGTAACCTGCGTCAACAGCGGCACGTGATGCGCCAACAGCAGCGCCAAGTTTATCAGCCAATGGCTCGATATATTTGGTGAAGTTTTCGCCATTTGCTAAGGCACGACCACCAGAAACCACAATGCCTGCTGAAGTCAATTCAGGACGGTCAGATTTCGCCATCTCTTCATTAACGAAGCTTGCTTTGCCAGTTTCTTGCACGTTTTCGATTGTCTCAACAGTAGCTGAACCGCCTTCGCTTGCTACTGGGTCAAAAGCCGTGGTACGTACTGTCATAACAACTTTATCTTCTGATGTTTTGACAGTTGCTGTTGCGTTACCAGCATAGATAGGACGCTCAAACGTTTGCGCATCTACGACGGCAGAGATTTCTGATAGCATGCTTACGTCAAGTAAAGCGGCAACGCGTGGCATAAAGTTCTTACCAGTGGTGGTAGCAGGTGCAAGGATATGGCTGTAATCACCAGCGATATCAGCAACCAATAGCGCGACGTTACCCGCCAATTGATGCTCATAGGCAGCGTTGTCTGCTAATAATACTTTAGTCACGCCTTCTGCTTTAGCTGCTTGGTCAGCGACAGCTTGAGCACCACTACCTGCAACCAACACATGGATATCATCACCCATTTGCTTAGCAGCAGCGATGGTATTCAAAGTTGCCTTTTTTAGACTGGCATTGTCATGTTCTGCATATACCAAAATTGCCATGATTTTAATCCTTTTTTGTTCGTATCATCTATTCATGCGGTTGTTTGTGTACAAAGCTGTTTGAGCAACTATTATTTAATATGAAATAAATCAGTTAAATCTATAGCCTTGTACAGGATATGCCGTAGCGAAGTATCCAATCATTGAAACATTAAATGACTTTTGCTTCGTTTCTTAGCTTATCGACCAACTCATCCACTGAACCCACTTTGATGCCAGCTTTACGTTCAGCAGGTGGCACAACTTTAATGATCTCTTGCTTAGAGGCCATATCAACACCAAAATCAGCAGGCGTTTTTTCGTCAAGTGGCTTTTTCTTCGCTTTCATGATGTTAGGCAATTTAGCATAACGAGGCTCATTCAAACGCAAATCAGTGGTAATAACCGCTGGTAGCTCAAGTGCTAGCGTCTGTAAACCACCGTCGATTTCACGAGTCACGTTTACTTTATCGCCTTCAACTTTCACTTCTGATGCAAACGTACCCTGACCGATACCCATCAATGCCGCTAGCATCTGACCAGTCTGGTTGTTATCATCATCAATGGCTTGCTTACCCAATAAGATAATATCAGTGCCTTCACTCTCGGCGATATTTTTGAGGATCTTAGCAATTTGTAATGGATACGGCTTGTCATCAGTCAACACTAAAACACCACGATCAGCGCCCAATGCTAACGCTGCACGAATTTGCTCTTGTGATTCTTTTGGACCGATTGAAGCAACAATGATTTCATCAATCACACCCGCTTCTTTTAGACGAACCGCTTCTTCTACTGCAATCTCATCAAAAGGGTTGATTGACATCTTAGTGTTTGATAAATCAACGCCAGAGTTGTCAGCTTTTACACGAACTTTTACGTTGTAATCAATGACACGCTTGACCGCTACTAATGCTTTCATACGTTCCTCGTTTATTAATGTTATGAATTAAAAATTGTCAGTTAAGAACCAAAGGTTCATTTTTTAAACTGTCGTTCAAAATACTACTTAGGATTGTTACTGCGTCAACAGATAGTAGTTAATTAAGCAAGAAGAAACAATACCGAAAATGGTATTAGTATCACACTACTCATTGATAAAATCTGCTAAAGCTAAGCCAACCGTTATTATCAGACCCCTGTATCTTGCGTGACCACAGGCATAAGGTCAAGACAACGCCGTGAATAATGCGTCATAAATTTGTCACCATTCTATAATAAATAGTTTATAAGTGCACAATTTTACAGCCTTCTTTAACCTACATTCTCAATATTTCACCTGTTTTTAGCACTGTCAACACGATAGTTACTTAATGGATTGTTGTGATCTATCTCGTTGGCATCAATCGAGAACAACAATCAAAAACTCAAAATCTACGATTTGCTGTTTTTACTGGAACCAATCAGCAACTCACTGTCGCGTATATCATCGAATAATGACCAGTCAGGCGTAACCGCATTATTTTTGATGACACTCATATCCCCTGTAGTTTCCATAATGACAGCAAATACTTCCGTTTTAGACTTGATCCCATTCTTGCGTAAAACCTGTTGAACATCACTGGTACTAAGATTGGCCTCTTTTAAATTTCCACTAAAATACTCGCCATGGGCCATTAATATAATGGCTCGATTGTCTATCAGAGATTTTAACGGTTTGAATTTACGCCTGATAAATGAGATAACCCCTTGAATCACAAATAATACCGCGACAGCAAACAGCCCTTGCATTAATGAAGGTGTGTCTGATAGCACCGTTGAAGCGAGTATACTGCCAATACCAACAGTCATCGCAAAATCATGGCTTGAGAGCTTGGAGAAACTTCGCAATCCCATCAATCTTGTAAACAACATTAACCCTAAATAAAAACCGATTGCAGATAGAGAAATACCCAGCACTTGCTGCCAATCGATTGAAAACCATGCCTCCCACTTCATAAAACAACCTCATTTTGTTAGATCTTTTTTGAGTCAGTGCTGATGACTGACAGCTAATATCAGTATGCTTTTGATGATTTTACGTTTATAGCGAGAAAAATGGCATAAAAAAAGCAACCTGATAAGAGGTTGCTTTTTTTTAGAGTTGAAACAGTATTTTTATTGTTTTAACAAACAAAGGCATCAATGCATATTGATAATCTTACTACCATCAAGCTTACTGACTAATCAGCTTACCAGATGTTAAATGAGATTAGATAGCTTCGATTTGCTCGGCTTGTGGGCCTTTTTTGCCATCACCTAAGATGAAAGACACTTTTTGGCCTTCGGCTAGAGTTTTGAAACCGTTACCTTGGATAGCGCTGTAGTGAGCGAATACGTCTTGTCCGCCATTGTCTTGAGCGATAAAACCAAAACCTTTAGCTTCATTAAACCACTTTACAGTGCCTTCAACTTTATCTGACATAAATTTTCCTAACTCTTTAACTGTTGGCGAGACGTGTGTCATCACCGATTAATTGATATATACTCAAGTATTTTCTGCTGAATGCGTCGGCTTAAACCCTTGATATATCTAGAAGATATACTATCTGTTCTCGCCTCAAATCCTTTGAGTACAAGCTGATTATAACAGCTTTTCTCAACTGCAACAGGTTAAATTACTTTTTTTTGTAAATAATTCACTTCTTATGTAAAGGGAATGGTTAGGATGACGTTAATCTATCTAAGCTATTGATTTTCATAACTATTTGTTGTTATCTAGCAAACCATAACGAACACTCATCACGTTTTTCTTAATGATAAAATTAATAAATTAACTATTTAACTCGATATCTATTGCGGTAACGGTAGCCATGGTGACGATAATACCAGTAGACATAGGGCAAAAAATATCAAGGAAAACGATTGGCTATAAGCGATGTACTTAGCTGGAACCACCAAGTCTTTCGGTGAATCGGGTATGCCTTTACGTTTGAGTAGCCGTGTGCCGTATATCCAGCCATAGATGGTATAGATACTATAAGCGACCGGAACTGCGAGCGCTAATGGCGCTAGATCGATAACATATAAGGCGACTGTCGAGACAAAAAACCAAGCGGTATCAATCAAGGAGCTGATTTGGAAAAATTTGGACTTTGGCAGCTTACCCTGATTGCTTTTGAGCATCTCCCCTTCTATCCATATCAAAACAGCCACGATAGCGCTCAGAGTAATATATGCGAATTGCGGCGTTAGCCAGTTAGGATTTGGTATTTGCACAACAGACAACCTGTAATCAAGAAAAAATAAGAATAAGAAGCGATATGAAATAACGCTTTAAGTAAGACAAAGTCATTGATAAAAATGATGAAGGCTGTCTATATGAGGCAGAGATGCTGCGTTTTCAACCAATATTAAAGCAATTGACATGAAAACCTTACTTAGCTTATTGAAATAATAGCCATTAAAAAACCCGTGCTATCAAGTGATAACACGGGTTTTGATTTCTGGATGAGCGATTAATTACCTAATCGCTCACTAGCCAATTAGTTTTTGTCTTTATCGATGATTTTGTTGCCGCCAATCCAAGGCATCATGCCGCGCAATTTAGCACCAGTCACTTCAATTTGATGCTCAGCGTTGTTACGACGACGTGC
>NZ_DKHR01000002.1:0-134 GCF_002453835.1 Psychrobacter sp. UBA6739 | reverse complement strand
CCGCCTTCATACATGAGGTCTACGATAAGCTTTAGCTCATGTAAGCACTCAAAGTAAGCCATTTCTGGTGCGTAGCCTGCTTCTGTTAGGGTTTCAAAGCCCATTTTAACTAGCTCAACAGCGCCGCCACAAAG
>NZ_DKHR01000057.1:0-2934 GCF_002453835.1 Psychrobacter sp. UBA6739 | reverse complement strand
CAAAACCCAATCGATGATTTAAAGGCGCTCTATCCTAAAGCCAAAAGTCAGCACATGAAGCATGTAGATATCAATGAGCTGCCTGCCCTACTCCAAGCTATCGAAGGCTATAATGGTCACGACCAAACCCGATTAGGTATGAAATTCTTAGCATATTCATTCTGTCGTACCATCGAGCTGCGTATGATGAAGTGGAGTCATATCGATTTTGCCAATCGCTTATGGCGTGTTGATATTGATAACCTTAAAATTGCGCGTAAACATGTCGTACCACTATCAGATCAAATGCTTGCAGTGCTAGAAGAGATGAAAGCCATCACGGGGCAATATGAGTACGTGTTTTATCATACAGGCATGCATCAGCCATATAGTGAAGAGTTCATCAATAATGCGCTTGATATCTTAGGTTATGCGGGCAAACAAACAGGTCACGGCTTTCGTCACATCGCCTCTACCAATCTAAACGAGCTTGGCTATATGGGCGACGCGATTGAAAAGCAGATGGCGCATGATAAAAAAAGCAGCATTCGCGCGGTTTATAACCACGCGCAGCATTTAGAGGAGCGCCGAAAGATCATGCAGGTCTGGGCTGATTTTTTAGACTTACTTAGAGACAAAGGTGAGGTCGTTGACTTTCAGACCGCACGGCAGCAGATTGAGAATTCCTTGTATAGCAAAAAATCTAGTACCTTAGAGGATGCTGATAAACAGGAGTTAATTAACGCCCTTCTTCATAAGGGCCTTAGTATGGATGAGTTAAGAGGATTGATAAGTAGCTAATCGATATCTTATGATAAAAAAATGGACTATGCCTAACAAACTCCCGCTGACTTTATACGTCTACAGATTGGGAAAATGAATTTTACTTGAGCCTTTCCCAAACTTTGTGTAACTGCTTATAATCCACTAACCGGAGAATAAGCAATGACTACTCAATCTGACATTAAAAAACTGGCTGAGCAAATGGCTGGTAGCATGAAAAGCTTTGATGACATCAAAGACTTCCAGAAGCAGCTCATGCAATCTTTTATCGATACTGCCCTTGAAGCTGAGATGGAAGACCATCTCGGCTACCCCAAGCATGAGAAAGCAGACAAGCCAAACAAGCGCAATGGGCACACTAAAAAGACAGTCCGCAGTGACACGGGCGATCTTGAAATCTCCACCCCAAGAGACCGTAATGGTGACTTTGAACCTGCGTTAGTGCGTAAGCATCAAAGTCGTATCTCAGGCCTTGATGACAAGATCATATTCCTTTACGCCAAAGGTCAAACCACTACCGAGATTGTAGAGAGCATCAAAGAGCTCTACGATGTAGATATCTCAAGTACATTGGTTTCAAGAGTCACCGATAATATCTTAGACGACATCACCGCTTGGCAGAACCGACCATTGAGCAGCGTCTATCCTATCGTCTATTTAGACTGCATCGTCGTTAAGGTACGTCAAGATAAGCAGATTATCAACAAAGCCATTTACTTAGCGCTAGGTGTTGCTCTTGATGGTAAAAAAGAGCTGCTTGGTATGTGGTTATCAGAGAATTAAGGCGCTAAGTTCTGGCTAGGCGTTCTCACTGAACTACAAAACCGCGGGGTACAAGATATCCTCATTGCCTGTGTTGATGGCTTAAAGGGCTTCCCTGATGCTATCAATACGGTTTATCCCAAAGCCAAGGTTCAGCTGTGTATCGTGCATATGGTACGTTACTCCATGAAGTTCGTACCGTGGACGGATAAAAAGGCTGTTGCGGCTGATTTAAAGGCCATCTACGGCGCTGATACGCTTGAGATAGCAGAGGCCAACCTTGAGCACTTTAATGAGGTTTGGGGTGATAAGTACCCGCATGTCATCAAGTCTTGGCGTAATAACTGGGAAGGCTTAACGGTGTTCTTTGAGTATCCTAAAGACATCAGAAAAGCGATTTATACCACCAATGCCATCGAGTCATTAAACAGTGTGATTCGGACAGCGGTGNNTAAGGTGTTCCCCTCTGATCAGGCGGCATTCAAGGTAGTCTACCTAGCAACTCAGCAGGCATCGTCAAGGTGGTCGATGCCAATCCGTAACTGGACGTCTGCTCTGAATCGTTTTATGATTATGTTTGATGACCGTGTAAGCAGGCATTTAATCTAAATGGCAGTTACACAGAATCTGGGATGGTCTCTTTTACTTCTATCAATGGTTAACAAGTCCTTGGTGGTTGCTCTTCAATCAATTTGTTTATAAATTTATTGATTGTAAGGCCATCATCGCTTGCGAGTTTATGTAGCTTCGCGTAGTTTTTCTTGTATATCTTTACACTAGTATTATCGTTATTCGTATTCTGAGCAGAATAGCTTTTTTTAGCCTTGATGGCGTTTCTTAAGCTATAAAGCACATACCCTCTTTCAGAGAAACTATTTTCTTTGGTAGTTTTGAATGCCGGGTAATCTATATTTGAAAGTGCATCTAAACTTGCTAGTATCAACTCGTATTTTTCTTGAGTGTTTTGTGGAAAAAATATGTTTTTTAGAGCAATATAATTAGGCTTTTCTTTACGGCTTTCCTGATCTAACCGACCATTACTATTTTCACCTTCAACTTTCTCTTTATTAAGGTAATTATAAATCTGTTCAATTTGATCAGCATTCGAAGAGTCAATCCATTTGACTTCTTCATCAGTAACTCTGTTGATTAAATAGGTCGATTTGATTAGCAGGATACTTCTAACTTTTTCATCTAACAAACTAACATAACGCTTTGATTTATACTTAGGGATAGTGTATTTATTATTAAATAAGTAAATGTCATATCGTATAAAATCTGAAACCGCACTAATAAATTCCAACCTGCCTTTATAGGCACAACCTGCAAATTGACGTTCTACTAAGCTTGCTAAAAAAACAGAGCAGCGTAAATCATCTTTAAACCATTAGACCTCTTGCAAAAGTCATA
>NZ_DKHR01000033.1:0-31594 GCF_002453835.1 Psychrobacter sp. UBA6739 | reverse complement strand
TTTTTAATGTCAGATTGAGTAGTCATTGCTTATTCTCCGGTTAGTGGATTATAAGCAGTTACACAAAGTTTGGGAAACTCCCCTTTAGTTAAGTTTTTCCATGCTATTCTCGATAATCTTAGCAATGCTACCGAATCTGATGAAGTATTAATAATGCTAAGTAAGTCATCCGATTTTTCATATCTAAATCTGGATGACTTACACCAAGAAGAAACCGCTTCTACATCGTTTTCAAAGTCGACGAAAAGCGCGGCATATATTTCTGAAGCGATTAAAACTTCTCCAAAATGCAAGATATGTGGAGGAATTCTTCATCAAAAATCTATTTCAATCGATCATAAAATTCGTAAAGAAGATGGTGGAACGGGTTTGCTAAGTAATGCGCAGCTTTCGCATCCATATTGCAACACTACTTATAAAAATTAAGATGATAGTCTGACAGAAACATTAATTCTTAAAGAGAACCCTATGACAACTTCAAAATTAACCTACCAAGGCGATTTGCGTACCACCGCCATTCATTTGCAATCAAACAATGAAATCATCACCGATGCGCCAACGGACAACCAAGGCAAAGGCGAGGCATTTTCGCCGACTGATTTATTGGCGACGAGTTTAGCCAGTTGTATGCTGACCATCATCGGCATCAAAGCCCTTGATATGGAGATTGATATCGCAGGTACTACGAGCGAGGTGATCAAAATAATGGCTGCTGATCCAAGACGCGTTAGTGAAGTGCATATTGCCATTACTTTTAATCAAGCGTTAGATGACAAGACGCAAAAGATATTTTATAACACCGCGCTGACTTGTCCGGTTGCGAAAAGTATCCATCCTGATATCATTCAAAAAGTGACTATTCATTCCAGAAGCCATTAATTCTAAGAGCTTTTAATTCTAAGAACTACTGATTCCAAGAATTGTTAATTCCAAAAACCAGTGACCTTTATAAGGATGGTTGAGATGGCTAGCAAAACCTTGCTTATCGTTGCGCATGCGCCATCACCTAATACTAAGAAGTTAGCGCAAGCGGCTTATTATGGTGCCAATCATCCTGAGTTAGACATTAATGTCATATTGAAGTCACCACAAGATACCCAGCCTGAAGATGTATTGGCAGCTGACGCACTATTATTAGGAACGACTGAGAATTTGGCGTATATGGCAGGGCTGACCAAGGATTTCTTTGATCGTTGTTATTACCCTGTGTTAGAGAAGAAGCAAGGCATGCCTTTTGCGGTATATATTCGAGCTGGGCATGATGGGACAGGTACTAAGCTTGCGCTCAAAACCATTACCACTGGTTTGCGCTGGTCATGGATTCAAGAGGCGCTGATTTTACAAGGTGATTGGCAAGAAATCTTTACTGATCAAGTCGAAGAGCTAGCGATGACACTGGCAGCTGGGGTAGAAGCGGGTATTTATTAATAAGGTGTTTTTATGGTTAATGATAACTTAGGTAATACTGATGCTAATATCGTTGCTAATCTACCATTTTCTCAAGCGTGTGAAAATAATAAACAGCCGATTCTGACAGTTCTACAAGAAGAGCTAAAAGACTTTAAGCACGTGTTAGAGGTTGGTTCTGGAACCGGTCAGCATAGTGTGTATTGCGCACCAAGATTGACCTATTTAACATGGCAGACCAGTGATGTGTTTGCTAATCACGCTACCATCAATGCTTGGCATGCTGCTTATCCTGCCCCTAATTTATATGCACCGCTTACTTTTGATGTATCGCGTGATTCAGTGCCAGGCAATGAGGTTGCCGATGCGCCTTATGATGCAGTATTTACCGCCAATACCTTGCATATTATGTCGTGGACTTTAGTGGCTAAATTATTCCAATTGGTCGGTGATATGCTACCCTTAAATGGTAAATTCATCGTTTATGGACCCTTTAACGAAAATGGCAGTTATAGCAGCGCAAGCAATCGTCAGTTTGATCATAGCTTGCGCCAGCGCGATGCTAACAGTGGCATCCGTCATTTAGAAGACGTTATAGATTTGGCAAATACACATCATTTAATGTTAAGTAAGCGTTATGAGATGCTATCTAACAATCAAATATTAGTATTCGAAAAACTCTATTAACGTAAAAAGCTGAGTTGATTCACTGTGATAACACTATGAATCAACTCAGCTTTATATAAGTTCGAATCCGTAAAGACCAACCTATTTATAAATACTAACCTGTATTGCGTAGCCCTGCTGCCAAAGCATTGATACTACGAATCAATGCATCTTCGACAGCCAGTCTCTCGTTATTTTCCAATTTATCATCACTAGCGTTATCAGGCTGGCGCATACGCTTGAGTAGCTCAATCTGGATGTAGTTGATGGGATCTAAATAGGCGTTACGCCATTCTAATGAATTAGCCAATTCTTGTTGGCTTGAGAGTAAAGACGCTTGTTCTAGCAAGGAGTTGAGACCTGCGTGCGTCAGTTCATGCTCATCAATCACTGCCTTCATGACTTGCTCACGTAAGCTTTCGTCTTTACACAGTTGACTGTATGCACGGGCGATATTCATCTCGGATTTTGTAAAAGCCATTTCAATATTACTGATAAAGACATTGAAAAACGGCCAGTTTTTATTCATCTCCTTCATTAACGCTTCGTCTTTTTTGACGCTATCTAAAGCGCTGCCGACGCCATACCAAGCGGGAAGGGTAAAGCGCGCCAATGACCAGCCAAATACCCACGGTATCGCCCGAATCGTCGATTTGCTCGGAAGTCCTTTTTTACGGTGAGCAGGACGCGAGCCAATATTGAGCAATGAAATCTCTTGTACTGGTGTGGCCTCAGAATAAAACTGATAGAAGCCCTCTGTATTATCCGTCAGCTCTCGATATTGCTGTTCGCCTGCATCTGCCAAATCAGCAAACAACGCTTCATAGCTATCTAGCTGTTTGGGTTGTTCGACAAATCGTGACGAGCTGGCTTTTAGCGCCCCCGTGATTCCCATGGTTAATTCAAACACGGCAGTATCTGGATTAGCATACTTGGCGTAAAGTACTTCGCCTTGTTCAGTGAACTTGATCTGTCCATGTAAAGTGCCAGCAGGCTGCGCGGCGATGGCTTGATGGGTTGAGCCACCACCACGACTGACGGAACCACCACGACCATGGAACAGGCGAGTGGTGATACCATATTGATTGGCGATATCGGTGATGGTTTGCTGGGCACTATATAATTGCCAAGCGGAGGTAATAATGCCGCCGTCTTTAGAAGAGTCTGAGTAGCCAAGCATAATCTCTTGAATGTTTCCTGAGTGCTCAAGTAGCTCCCGATACAGCGGATTGTCCAACACCATTGGCATAATCTTATCGATATTTTTTAAATCTTCGATGGTTTCAAACAGTGGCGCAACTGGTAGGGCAGAAAATAAATGCCCATTCTTATCAATACCCGATAAGCCTGCAAAACGCATCAGTAGCAGCACCTCTAATAGCTGACTGGCGTTATTGGTCATCGAAATTACATAGCTACCAAAAGTATCGTCGCCAACCAGTTTACGCAGTTTAGCGACAGAATTCATTAGAGCAAGCTGCTCATGTGTTTGCGCGCTTAAGTTGTCGGTATAAATCAGCGGTGCACCCGGCTTTTCTAGCAAACGCGTTAGCCATTCTTGCCGCTCTGTTTCGCTGAGGGTGTGATAGTCGGGCAGATTTGAGGCGCTAGCAAAAATATCTGCAATGACTTCGCCGTGATATCCTGAATCTTGGCGAATATCTAGCGAGGCTAAATGGAATCCACAGGTTTTGACTAGGCGAATGGTATCAAGTAGTAAGCCTTCGCTATGCGCTTTGTCATGAGTATTGACACTTTTGCGAATAAGGCGTAAATCATCTAGCAAGGCCGTCGGTGTTGAGTAAGCCTCTTTTGCAGCCTCCTCATCTGTGCCTTGGCTTTGGATATGCTGGTTGGTCGCTTTTATTTTAGCCAGAATAATGGACAGCAGTCTTCGGTACGGCTCATTATTGTAATCATCAGGATTGTAGCAAAAGACTTTTTGATCGAGTGTGCTGTAGTCTTTGATACGGGTATAAATCTCTGGCGCGATATCGACGATAGTATCGCTATGAATCAGCTCACGACGCAATTTTCTGACCAATACTTGGTAATGGCGTAGCACGGTATTAGCATGCATCAATACCGCCATTTCAGTGGTTTCGTGGGTGACGAATGGATTGCCATCTCTATCGCCGCCAATCCAAGAGCCAAAACTGACAAAGGCGGGTAAAGGGTAGTCGATTAACTCAGGATAGATATCGACGATAGCGTCTTTTATATTACGATATACTTTGGGAATGGCAGTGAATAAGCTGGCATCAAAATAGTGTAAGCCGTTGTTTATTTCATCATAAACCAAAGGTTTTCGGCTGCGAACTTCGTCTGATGACCACAGTAAGTCAATGGTTTCTGCTGTCTTTTGCTTAGCTTGCATAAAGGCTAGGCTACCTTCGGAATAGTCGCTCATGGCATCGGTATGCTCATAGAGGGTCTGCAAGATATTCATGGTGGTGCGTCTACGGGCTTCGGTAGGATGAGCCGTAAAAACAGGAATAAATTTAAGGTGATCAATAAGCTCTTTGATTTGCGCAGGTTCGATTTGCCGCTCACGGCATTCTAACAAGGTGCGGCGAAAGGATCCTTCCCAGCTTTGATTGGACTGGGCACGCATAGTACGGCGTTGCTCACGCAGATAGTTTTCTTCCGTTAAATTGGCGAGAAAAAAGTAAATAGAGAATGCGCGAATGACGTTTTTTAAGGTTTGATTGTCTAATGAGGCAATAAGATCGATCAGCTGCTGTTTGTGTGTTGGATTATGCTCACGGCGCTCCTGAATAAAGCCTTTGCGCAATGTTTCGATAGTACGTAGGGTATCCTCACCAGATTGGCGAGAAATGGCCTCACCTAAAAATGCGCCTAACAATCTAACACTCGCACGCAATACGTCGTTCTTCAATAACATAATTGGCTTCCTTGGCTTTTAATCGACTCATTTATCAATGAGATAGGCTGGTTAATAATTAAGGGTCGCTGTTCTTATAGGATATGAATTAAAGTTATTTATATTCATTTGCTAAAAAATCCAAATAGCGTTTCCACGAGCGCTCATCGGCACGTGCATCATATCTATCACTGCCGAACACGCTAAAGGCATGTGGTGCACCACTATATGTCACCATCTCATGCGGTACTTTTGCTGCTTCTAATGTCTTACCCAAAGTTGCGAAGCTCTCTAGAGAGACAGATTCATCAGCAGAGCCATGGAATACTAAGATTTCTCCAGTTGTCTTGTCATAACTTTGACCTGTTGGAATATCGAAGGCACCATGGAAGGGTACAAATGCTTTTTGCTCAAATCCTGAGCGCGCCAGCTCCAGAGCAACGGTACCGCCAAAACAATATCCCATGGTAGTGCCTTTACGCACATCATTACCTTGTAGTCTTCCAGCATTCAACGCACCTTGAAGTATGCGGCGCATTTTATTGCGATTATCGTATAATTCCCCAGTTAAGCGTTTGTTTTCTTCAATAGAAGTAGGACGAACGCCTTGCCCGAACATGTCTGCCGCCAATACGTTGTAGCCCTCCGTGGCTAACATGTCAGCACGTTTGCGCTCATAGTCTGTCAATCCATCCCAATCATGAATGAGTAGGATAAAAGGCGCATTAGCTTTGTCGGCTTTGGCGTAATAGCCTTCGTATGCTTGATCATCCACGGTATAGGTAATATTTTTGGTTGTAATGGCGGCAGCTGTTTGGCTGAAAGTCAGTGCCATTAGTCCGATTGACGCACCCATTAGCAATGAGTGATAAGGTTTTTTGGACGTAGTCTTTGAAGTTGATAACATGGTATGTCGCCTTATAATCGTATAAAAAAGATAAATAGTTGGCTAAAACCATGCCCATTTTATTTATCAACTGTTTTAATGCTTCCTAAGAGCATACCTTAAAAAATCACTACATGACAAGAATCTATCGTCAACGTTGAGGCTCTGTTTAAATACGCTGAAATTACGGCTTTATCACGGCTGCAAACTTTAACCAAATATCAACAAGGAGTGCCATGAATTAGTCATATTTTTTGGCTAATATTAAAGACAGCTCTATACAAAAGTTCTAAAGAAATAGAGCCTACTTTTAATTACTAGCTAGGATGCATAATGAAAAATAATATTGATCATACTGACCCCGCTAAAGATATGAATACGGAACGTGGCAATGGCGGTGAGACTCACCAGCGCGCAGGGGATGACACCAAAGTATTGACGACCCAACAAGGTGTCATCATCTCTGACAATCAAAACTCTCTAAAAGCAGGCGCACGTGGGCCAACCTTATTAGAGGACTTTGTGTTACGAGAAAAAATCCATCATTTTGACCATGAGCGTATTCCTGAGCGTATTGTTCATGCGCGTGGTAGTGCTGCTCACGGTTATTTTGAACTCACTGAGTCGCTCGAAAAATACACCACGGCGAAAATTTTGACTGAAACAGGTAAACAGACGCCTTTATTTACCCGTTTTTCTACGGTTGCAGGTAACAAAGGCTCAAAAGATACGCCACGTGATGTGCGTGGTTTTGCTGTGAAGATTTATACCGAAGAAGGTAATTGGGACATCGTGGGTAACAACATGCCAATTTTCTTTATTCAAGATGCGATGAAGTTTCCAGACCTCATTCATGCGGTCAAACCAGAGCCGGATCGTGGATTTCCGCAAGCTGCTTCGGCGCATGACACCTTTTGGGACTTTGTGTCATTAAGTCCTGAGACCATGCATAATTTAATTTGGCTGATGAGTGATCGTGCACTACCACGCAGTTTACGCATGATGGAAGGCTTTGGTATTCACAGCTATCGTTTAATCAACAAAGAAGGCAAGAGTACCTTTGTCCGTTTCCATTGGAAACCTGTACTCGGTGTACAGTCAACCACGTGGGATGAGGCGGTAAAAATCTCAGGCGCTGACCCTGATTATCATCGCCGTGATTTGTTTGAAGCCATTAATAATGGCGACTATCCTGAATGGGAGTTTGGCGTCCAGTTATTTACTGAAGAAGAGGCTGATAAATTCCCGTTTGATCATCTAGATGCCACCAAGCTGATTCCAGAAGAGATGGTGCCAGTGAAAGTCGTGGGTAAAATGGTGCTGAACCGTTATCCCGATAATTTCTTTGCAGAAACGGAGCAAGTGGCGTTCTGTCCATCGCATCTGCCACCAGGTATCGACTTCAGTAACGATCCATTATTACAAGGTCGTTTGTTCAGTTATCTAGACACGCAATTATCACGTTTAGGTTCGCCTAATTTTGCCCAAATTCCAATCAACGCGCCGAAATGTCCGTTTGCCAATAATCAGCAAGATGGTCATATGCAGATGCAAGTACCTAAGACTCGTGTACTCTATGAACCACAAAGTTTAGACCCAACCAGACCACGTGAAAGCGCCAAGCGTGGCTTTGAATCATTCCATGAGCAGTTGGATGATGGTGTGAAAGGTCGCGTGCGCGCAGAGAGCTTTGCCGATCATTATAGTCAACCGCGCATGTTCTATCGTAGCCAAACACCAGCTGAGCAAGCGCACATTGCTTCTGCTTATGCCTTTGAGCTAGGTAAAGTAGATACGGCGCATGTACGTACGCGTATGCTGAGTCATCTACCGCATATCGATGAAGACTTGGCAAATCGTGTGGCAAAAGCGCTAGGTATGGAACTGCCAGAGCCTGCTGATGCCGCTGCTCCTGTACAGGATATGGCGACATCGAAAGCAGTACAAACGATTGGTCTAACGCCTAAGAGTTTAAAAGGCCGTTTGATTGGTATCTTGGTCGCTGAAGGCTCAAAGCATAGTGAAATCAAAAAGTTCGAAGAGGCGGCAAAAGCGCAGGGTGCTAGCGTGAAAATCGTTGCACCCAATAAGGAAGTTGTCTTAGATGATGAGACGCGCATACAGGCTGATGAGCGTCTCGCTGGCGGTCCATCAGTGATGTTTGACGCAGTCGTGAGTATCATTATGCCAGAGCAAGCTAAGAAGCTAGCCAAAGACAGCTCAGCATTAGATTGGTTCAACGATGCGTATGGTCATTGCAAAGCCATTGCTTATTGCGGCGCGACCGATGAGTTTATCTTAAGTAAGCTACCTATCGAAAAAGATGCCTTTGTCACGCCACTAGCTGAATTGGATACTTTTATTGAGAATGCCAAATCTCGTCTGTGGGAACGTGAGCCAAAGGTTCGTGATTTGGCGTAGTTTTTTTAGACCTCTAATAAAGAACTCAGCCTTAGCGCTGGGTTTTTTATTGAATTTTTAAAGCTAATTTCAGAGTGCTTGGTAGCGCCCAAATATTTGAAAATAGAATAAAAACTCAATGTGTATTTTAGTTGTTTTTTTGTTAAATAAAGTTTAAATTATCTAACAATACTATTCGTCCGGAATTTTTATCGTGAAAACACTTAATAAGAATTTATCACTTAGTTTGTTGATTCTACTGACAGGCAGTCTAGTAGGTTGTGGCGGATCAAGTGGCAGCGATAATGCTGCTTCTAACGAACAGATAAATACTGAAAAACCGAAACCCGAAAAACCCAAGCCAGAAAATTCAAAACCCAGACCTGAAATACCGAAACCTGAAGCAGTAGAGCTAAAAGATACTTTGACCCTACCTTCATTACCTCTCAATAATAAGCCATTAGATATTGAAGCTAATAATGACGGATTGAATGACCTTAAAACAGGAATATTTGATATTGACATTGGTCGCTACGAGGATAATAACCCGCAGGGTTATAGCTGTACGGACAAGAATCGAACATATTGTACTTTTGTTAAACAGTACAAGCTGGACGAAAGTTTAAATAAAATTGTTGAACGCCATTGGATGTATGAGCCTGCATTAAAGCAATGGCTCTCAGTCAGTGATGGTATTACGGAAGACTTTTTTTATAATAGATACTTTACTGGAGATACTCTAAGCTACAATGGCAAATGGGGCAGCCGCGACGAACTTACGTTTCCTGATTATAGAAGTGATTTTAAGGTAGGCGCGGGTAAGCTGATTTTTGATAAAGGCAGCTCAAAATATGACGTTATTATTAAAGCGGTAGGTCTTCCGGGCGGGGCTAAAAGATACAATATCGACTTTATTTTAACGCAAGGTGAGGTAATAACGCTTGAAGATGTGGATTTTTTCTCAGGAAATAATCAATCAGGAGATGCCAACAAGTATTCAACATTAAAAGCGTATCGTGACGCTCACTCAAAAATTGAAGATTTGGTTTGTGCGCTTAAATTGAGTAACAGTGGACTGGTCTTTAACAAAGACATTCTTGGTGCTACTTTGTATAATATACAACCAGTTTGTACTTATGCCATCAATTATAATGTTTCACCTCAAATACTAGAAGAAGGCGTCAAAACAGTAGCTGGGAAAAAAGTAATTTATCTAAATAACCCCACTGATATGTCATTAGAGGCCTCTAAAAATACCAGTGAGCAGCAGTATCTGATGGCAATTGCATTGGGTAGTGATGGAGTTGCTCAAATGGGCCGAGCATATCAACCAGGGTTTGGCTACTCTTTAGAAACCCAGATTTATGATAGAAAAGGAATTTATCAGTATATGGAAATCACCAGTGACGATAAAGAGGCATTGGTTTTACCATTCTAATTTAAAAACAGCATGAATTAATAGGCAGTAAAAACTCAAATAAAAACCTAACATTAATGTTAGGTTTTTGCTTTTTAGCCAATGATGATTAAGCCAAAAAAAGAGCTAAGAAGCAAACCTATTTCAGATAAAGCCCATCTCAAGAAAAATAGTCACAAGCGTTCACTCAAAGTCATTACAAGTTGAATGGTGGGCGCTATACTAAATCCTATTAAGGCGCATTAAAAGCGCCTCCTATAGTAGGGATACTATAACAGTGAGCAATCATGTAGCAGGGAATGCAAATGAGTTTATGTGAAATTATACGTTTAGAAGGATATATCCAAAGTACTTATCTTGCGGTATATCCAGATAAAATCATGCTGCTGGACGGTGGTTGCCGCCCTGATGTAGCGATGGTATTAGATTATATTAGAACGACGTTACAGCGACCAATCAGCGATCTAAAAGTCGTCGTGGTGACCCATATGCATCCTGATCATGCAGGCGGCGCTCATCAATTTAGAAAAGAGACGGGCTGTATCATTGTTTCGGCAGAAAAAAAGCATCAATGGTATCGCGGTATCGGTGGGCATGCCATGCATTTTGTGGATATAAATCTTGCGCATTATGTGGCCAGACGTCAAGGTCGCTCCCTTAAAAATCTGTATTATCCTGCCCATCTTACGCCTGATATTATCGTTAAAGATGGGGATAGCGTGCCAAAATTTGATGAATGGCGAGTACTGGAAACACCCGGTCATACAGATCGTGATTTATCTCTATTTCATATACCAAGTCGGCAAGTCTATACGGCAGATTTAATTATCAAACTGCGTCATAAGTTCGTGGCGCCTTTTCCTATTTATGATCCTAAAGTCTATATTCAGTCACTACAAAGAATAAAGGCGTTAAAACCTTCTATGGTCATGATGGCACATGGATGTGAGCTGGCAATCGACGCAGAAACGTTTGATATGCTGATTACGCAAGCACCCAAGCATCCACGGACGATTAAAGACACGATTAAGCATAAGCTACTGTGGCGAAAAGACGCTGACTTCACTATTTTTAAACGAAACCGTAAAAAATAAAGTGAAATTTTAAACAAAAAAAAGCCCAGTCACTATTAACATAATGACTGGGTTTTCTAAATATGGTGGGCCGACCGCGANNTACCAACTGAGCTATCGGCCCTGAAGAGTATATAAAAAAGCATGGCTTTTTTAACTCTGCAAGTGAATTTACAACTTCGTAAATTCGGTGAAGTTTTCTAAAAGAAAGCTTCTTAAACTTTGTTACTTATTATGCCAATACCTGATAGGGCAATGTACATAACAAGCATAATACTAAATATGGTGGGCCGACCGCGANNACCAACTGAGCTATCGGCCCTGAGCGAAGATAAAATGAAGTAGTACTTCATCTGAGTGCAAGAGAATTTACATTTTCGTAAATTCTAAAAACTCTATACCTTTACTAGGTTTATATCTACTACAAGATAAATTTCCTTGAAGGCAAACTTATTAAAACTAGACATCTAAAAAATGTCTTTAAACTTAATTTTTAATATTAGGTTAATCAACATTAAAAGAGGCATTAAGTTTGTTTCAACGTTTAAAGAATTTCTATCCCTAAACGTGAGAGCACATTATATACACTATCAGGACAATTACAACCCCGTAATATAAAAAAAGTGCAATTAATGCGAAAAAATGCGTTTTTTTATATAATTTGGCTTATTGGTGGCTGTTTCATGGCAGTAAATGCCTATTTAAAACGTCAGTCGCGACGTTTTAGTCCCTAGACAGTGCTTCAACAGGATCTAATTTAGCAGCATTACGCGCTGGCAAGAATCCAAATACGACACCAATCAGTGTTGAACATATAAATGCAGCAATGATAGAGGTTGGTGAGTAAATCACTTTAAAGCTATCACCAGCAAAATTATTAATGATTTCACCAATAGCAAAGGCCAGTCCAATACCTAATAAGCCGCCCAAAATACAGACGAGTACGGCTTCTATCAAAAACTGCTGCATGATATCGTTTTGACGAGCCCCAACTGCCATACGTACACCAATTTCATTAGTGCGTTCCGTGACCGATACTAGCATAATATTCATCACACCAATACCACCAACGATCAATGAGATAACAGCAACCGATGAGATGAGCAGTGTCATAGTACCTGTCGTTGATTCAATGGTCTGACGAATAGAATCTGAGTTAATAATATTAAAATCATCTTTACCATGGCGACCTTCTATTATGTCGGAAATAGCTGACTCAGCTACACTAGATGAGACACTATCATCTAACAGTGCTATAAAACTATCAATATTTGCACTACCAGTTATACGTGACATCACAGTGGTATAAGGCATATATATGACAGGTGTCGTGCTACTTGGTCCAAAGCCACCGTCGCTTGCCTCAAGGACGCCAACCACGCGTCCAGGCACACTACCGATGAGTATGACTTCTCCGATAGGGTTATCTATATCTGCAAAAAAAGCACTCTTGGCATTGTCATCGATAATAATATCTTGACTGCGAAGGTCGATACTTTGCGAATCGAAACCTTGACCTAATGCCAGCGTCTCACCAGTGACCTCTAGATAATACTCACCAACACCATTGATGGTCGAGTCTTCCTGCACGCTGCGATAGCGTACACTAGAGCTGGTATTGACTTGAGGGCTCACATTGATAACATACGGTTGACTGCTGACCGCTTCTGCATCTTCTGGTGTGAGGTTGTCGTCATTATATTTACGTCGCGGGTCGCCTCTAGGGTAGCCGTCATTGACGGTGATGGTATTGGTTCCTAGCGAGCTAATATTTGCGAGAATTTGCTGCTGAGAGCCTTGACCAAGACCAACGATAGACACAACCGCAGCGATACCGATGATAATGCCTAACATGGTCAGCAAGGTGCGCATCTTGTGTGCACGCATGGCAAGTAAGGACATTTTAAAAGCTTCGAGCAAACGATCCACAAAACTGCCAAAGGCACTTTTACGATGTCCACCGAGGATAGATTCTGGGTGTTGAGTTGTCGGTTTATAATGCTCAGTTTTGTAATCTGCAATGACGTAACCATCTTTTAACTCAATAACTCGTTCGGCTTGGGCAGCAAGTTTGGGATCATGAGTGACCATGATAATGGTATGACCTTTAGCATTTAGATCATGTAAGATCGCCATCACGTCTTCGCCAGATTTGCTATCTAGTGCACCAGTTGGCTCATCTGCTAAGATAACATCGCCACCATTCATCAGGGCACGAGCAACAGAAACACGCTGCTGTTGGCCGCCTGAGAGCTGGCTAGGACGATTATTTACTTTTTCACCAAGACCTAGATCAGTCAAGAGCTTTTCTGCGCGATTGATTCGTGCCTCAGTGTTCATACCAGCATATACGGCAGGGACGGCAACGTTATCTTTAGCGCTAATGTCACCAAGCAGGTGGTAGCGCTGAAAGATAAAGCCAAAATGCTCTCGGCGTAACTCAGCCAATTCATCTGCCTCTAGCTTGTTTGCTGATTGGCCATAAATCTTATAGTCACCTGCTGTCGCCTGATCTAAGCAACCCAAGATATTCATTAGTGTAGACTTACCAGAGCCAGATTGCCCGATAATCGCGACCATTTCACCTTGATTAATCGTTAAATTAACCTCGTGCAATACGCGAATGGTTTGCTCTCCGGCAGCAAACTCTCGAATAATACCCGACAGCTCCATAATTGGCTTGTCAGCGGTAGCTGCAGTATTGATATTATTCGGTGATTTGGTTTCTATCGAAGCACTAGTGCTGTCAGTCGGCTGTTTAGTAGATTGAGATATAGTCATAGCAATGTCTTTAATCAAAGATAGTGAGTGTCGTGAGAAAAGGGCTAAGTTGCTCAAGCCCTTTTATCGTTAACATAGTCAAAGAATTAATTACATCCTTGGAGTACCAGGTATACGAGTACCACCACCACCACGGTTACCTGGAGCTTTGGCACTAGCTTCGCCGATGATGACTTGCTCACCTTCTTCCAATCCGCTTAAAATTTGCGCATTTACTCGGTTATCAATGCCCACTTCTACTGTGCGAGGTTCTACTGTGCCGTCATCATTTAGTACGCGTACAACCTTGCTGGTTTTTGCTTGACCTTCAGTTTGATTTCTCGCGGGTCTTTCTTGTATGGCTGCTGATGGTACAAGTAGGGTATCTTTGGCTTGATCGATGATGATATAAATCTGGGCGGTCATATCAATACGAAATAATCGCTCAGGGTTAGCTACTTCTACGTAGCCAACATAGTAGATTGCAGAATCGGTTGAGCTGGTCTTGCTAATTTCCTCGGGTGCCGGCTCAATAGCTGTCAGTGTCGCATCATACTGCTTGTCTGGATTACCGATGATATTAAAGTAGGCGGGCATACCAGCATTGACATTGATAACATCGGCTTCGGAGATTTGTGCGTTGATTCTAACAGTAGACAAATCTGCTAAAGTTACGATGGTCGGGGCTGTTTGATTGGCATTGACCGTCGTGCCTTGCTCTGTGGTCACTGAGACGACAGTACCTGATATTGGCGCGCGAATCGTTGTATAGCTAAGGTCTTCTTGAGCCGTTGCGACATTGGTTTGAGACTTTCGTAATGCTGCTTGTTGGCTATTGATGTTTGCAGTGGCTGTTGCAATGGCGGCTTGTGCTGTATCAATAGCAGCGCGGGCATTGGCTACTGATGCCTGAGCGGTAGCAACCTTTGTCGCTTGCGTATCATAATCCTGCTGCGATATCGCATCGATAGCCAGTAAGCCTTGCAAGCGCGCAAAGTCAGACTGTGCTTGTTTGAGCTCAGACTGACGGCTGGCAAGATCGGCATAGGCACTTTTTAGACTCGCTTGTTTGCTTAACGATTCTGCTTGCGCACTTTGTAGCGCGGCTTCACTTTGCTCAAGACTGGCTTGTTCATTGCTCAGGCTGTTCTTCTGAGTCACTTGATCAATCTGTGCAATCAAATCGCCTTGTTTCACCTCGTCACCCACTTCTACATAGAGGTTTGTGACCTCACCAGAAACCTGTGCACCGACATCGACGGTATTAAGTGCTTTAACTTTACCTGATGCCATGACATTGTTTTCGATATCACCAACCTCAACAGGTGCGGTTAAATAACTGGGTTTTTCTTCCTCTGGTTTTAAAAAAGTATAGGCCAAAGCCCCTAATGCTACGATGATTAAGGCGATGACACCCCATTTGATAGCAGACTTTTTGCTTATTTTGCGCATAACAACAATCCAGTCACAATGAAATCAAGTGTACATATAGTAGAGGCTTGAAGTCCAAAAGGGAATGGTAATTAGTTTAAGAAAGGTTAAGAAGTTCAGCAGTAGAGATAAGGCAGACTATATTATGGAAATAATAAACAAAGGAAGAATGTAATGTTAAACCATCAGCAAATTCAAAAAATAATTAACGATTATAGTAAAAAGATAGGGCTAAATATTGATGATGTTATTTTAAGAGATATGCCTTCTGGATTTGGTGAGCCACACTTGGAGATAAGCGGTGGCTATTACCACTATGTAATATGTGAGCGCGGTAGTGAGTTATCTAGAGAATCTTTTTTAGATGTAGACGATTTCATTTATGAGTTTTTTGAGATGGTAACGTCTAGGGTAGCAGGCGAGTATGAGCAAGAGAATAGTGTCATGAGTGAAGATCAAAGAGTTATACGCTTTAATAAGCAAATTGAACTTATGACGCAGCTAAATCATGAATGGGGTAGAAAAAAAGAAGCAGATATAACAGAAACTTTAAAAAAATTTCCTTATTCAGTTAATAACAGAACTTACGATAAGAAAACTTGGTTAAATAAGTTATTGAATTTTTTCAACCAATCAAACGGCAAACAGCCGCTTACCTGATAACTCAAGCGCTGCCTGCAATAATAACTCCCACGCTGGCTGACGCACGAGTCCTTTGATGGCTTGGTCACATTTATAAAGCAGGGCAGGCCATTCAGCCGTTTGAGTTTTTGACTGGCGACGGCAAGCTTGCTGGTACAACCCTTGTTTGCTACGCCAAATACCAAGCGCTTGCGGATCTTGCCCATCCATCAATTGCATAATTTGCCGCATGTCTTTACTAATCGCCCATAATACCAAGGTGGTTGGCTCGTCGGTGGCTTTCAGCTGAAACATGATTTTGGCGACTTGCGTGCTGTTACCGGCAAGCATGGCATCCGATAAATCAAAGACGCTAAATTGTGCATCACTGACCAACGCGGCTTGTAGATCCTTAATGTCTAAGGCAACATTGTTTGGAAGTTGTGTAGAGTGATCAGCCTGATGATTAGCCTCAATATTCTTAGCGACTAGCTGCGGCGCAAATAAATAGGAGAGCCGCCATAAGGTCTGATAAGCGCTTAGCAGATGGTGCTCAGTATGCGACATAAGCAGCTGCCACGCCTCTTGCGATAGCCGTAAACCAAACTGCTGAGCTTGTATTTGCAGTAGCTGCTGTCGTTGCTGCTCATTATATAAATTGCAATCAATGACATGACCATATTGAGCAAATGGCGTAAACCACTTGCTGCTTTGCGCTCGTTTGTCTTGCTTGGGCGTGAGCCATAATAAACTATGACTGTGCGTCCCTGTTTGAGCTTCAACGGCAAAGTGCTCAAGCTCAGTGATGACCGCCTTGTCAGGCTTATGGTTACCCGTCACGATGAGTGCACTGGCATCATCAAATAAAGACTGGCTACCAAGCTCTGACAATACTTCTTGCCAGCTCTTGACTGATATCAGCTCAATACGCTTAATCGCGTAATTCTGCGCGCGCCAATGTGGTCGCAGGGCATCGATGAGCCATTGACTGAGTAGTGGCTCATCACCATGCGCCAGCCACAAGCCCGCGACTGCAACGGAAGGCTGTAGTAGCTTTGGGTAGGCTTGTATAAAGGTATCTTGCATAGGGTAATAAGTACACAGATTGATGAAAATAAACGTGGAATGTGTTGCGCATTATAAACTATGGGTTTGGCACCACCACCGCGATCGATGTTGAGCCATTACCGCTTTGCACAGATTGTCTGACTCCAGAAGAGCTGACCTTTGGTAGGGAGATGGCGACATATTGATCAGTAATTCGGCGTGCCAAACTGTCATAGAGCCAGTCACGAATTTGATCGCCTTGCTGATCATCAGTGCTTACCGATGCTTCATTATATTGATAGCTACGCTCGACTTGGATAGGGTTGCTTAGCGTAATTGGTTTGCCATTTTCCATGGTCTGATAGCTGACATCTGCTGAAAGTACCAAGCGGATCTCTGTCAGTACACCGACCAGCTCATAACGCTTAAAACGGACGTTATTGATGGTGATAGCGGCAATAGGTTCAGCATTTGCTTGTTTGTTATTGTTCGCAACATCAGCTGCTGTCATGTTGTCAATGACCTCAACACCTAAAGTTTTTAGGCGTCTTGTCAATGGCAGCTTAAGCGGAAATGAGGTGCGATTGTCTTCGAGAATCACGGCTGTTTTGGCGACATCAAGCAGCATCGGCGCATCATAGCCACGCAGTTGAAAGCCGCAGCCACTAATAGCTGCCGTTGCACCTAGTAGCGCAAACATTGGCAGGGCAGTCAGAAAAGCCGCCGCCAGTTTTTGTCCGTTTGATTTTTTGGCAAAAGCGTCTTTTTTGCTTAAGCTGGCTTTGGGTGACTGACCTGCTCGATATTTATACGACATAATCGCTATCCTAATATTATAAAAAGGCTCAGACTAATCATTAAACTAATAAGAAGTACTGAGCCTAAAAAATCTAGCCTACCACCACGATGTTTACCAGCTTATTAGGGACGACGATTTCTTTTTTGATGTCGCCAGTCAAGAATTTTGCCACACTTTCCATTGAGCGTGCTTGTGCTTTTAGCTGTTCTGGATCGCTATTTGGAGCTACGTCCATTTTACCGCGCATTTTACCATTGACCTGTACTACCATCGTGATCATATCTTGTACCAGAGCGCTTTTATCAACTTCTGGATAATTCAAGGTAATGGTATCTAAACCCAATTGCTCAAGTAAATGTTCACCAATGTGCGGCGCATATACGGATAGCATAATCAGCAGATCCGTCAATGCCTCATGCTGTACCTGTAGGTCTTGCGTGCTATTGGCCTTAAAGCCAGTCAGCTCGTTGGCAAGCTCCATCAAACTTGATACAGGTGTGTTCAATGCCAAACGATCACCCAAATCACTATCGATTTTAGCAATGGTTTCATGAGTTTTACGGCGTAAGTTTTTGGCTTCTTTGCTTAAGCCATCAGTGCTCAAAGCTTCATTGTTCAGCGTCTCGATACTTAGATTCGCAGCAGTAAGCGCTTGCATGTGTTCAGTAGCAATACGCCATACTTTTTTGACGAAGTTATAAGGGCCTTTGAGCGCATCATCTGACCATTCTAGCGTTTGATCCGCAGGCGCGGTAAAGAGCGTATAAAGACGAACGGTATCAGCGCCATATTTATCGATGGTAATTTGCGGATCGACACCGTTGTTTTTTGACTTAGACATTTTTTCAATTTTGCCAATGGTCACCGGCTGCCCATCAGATTTTAAGATGGCTTTAATCGGTTGACCTCGTTCGTCATAGTCGATATCAATGTCTTCTGCAAAGTAGTAGGTGGTACTGCCATCCTCATTTAGGCGATAGAATGTCCCTGCCAATACCATGCCTTGCGTCATCAAATTAGCAAATGGCTCATTTCCTGACACCAAGTCTTCATCACGCATCAGTTTATGGAAGAAGCGTGCATAAAGTAGATGCATCACCGCGTGCTCAACACCGCCGATGTATTGATCGACAGGCAGCCACTTATTGGCGGCAGATTTGTTGACCATGCTTTGCGCATCATTTGGGCTTGCAAAGCGTGCATAGTACCAGCTTGACTCCACAAAGGTATCAAAGGTATCGGTTTCGCGCTCAGCAGGATTACCGCATTTAGGACATGTCGTATTGACAAATTCTGGAATGTTTTTTAACGGATTTCCGCGACCATCAGGAACGACATCAGTCGGCAAGACAACGGGCAAATCTTGCTCTTCGACAGGTACGGTGCCGCAATGCTCACAGTTAACCATTGGGATAGGACAGCCCCAATAACGCTGGCGAGAAACACCCCAATCACGGAGACGGTATTGGATTTTTTTCTTAGCAAGCTCTTGTGGTTCTAGTTTGGTCAGCATGGCTTCAAATGCTTGCTCAAAGTCTAAACCATCAAATTCACCTGAATTGACCAAAGTATTGCGTTCGGTATAAGCACGATTAATCTCAGTATCGTTCGCCTTTGCATCTGCTTCTAACGTATCGAAATAGCCGACAGGGATATCGATGACTTGTTTGATGGGTAAGCTGTATTTAATCGCAAATTCATAATCACGCTCATCATGAGCAGGGACAGCCATCACCGCGCCTGAGCCGTAGCTCATAAGCACATAGTTGGCAACCCATACTGGCACTTCTTCGCCAGTGAGTGGGTGCGTGACCGTAAGACCAGTAGCCATACCGATTTTTTCAGCTTTAGCTAGGTCTGCTTCTGCAACTGAGCCTTTTTTGCAAAGAGCACAGAATTGCGCAATCGCTTCATCATGCTCAGCCGCATACTGCGCTAGCGGATGTTCGGCTGCGACCGCCACATAAGTCACACCCATTAAAGTATCAGGGCGAGTAGTGAACACATCTAAGGTATTGGTCTCGCCAGCAAGCTCATAAGGGAAGTGTACTTCCATGCCTGCGCTACGACCAATCCAGTTGCGCTGCATGGTCAATACTTCTGATGGCCAGTGACCTTCTAACTGATCCAAATCATCGAGCAATTCGTCAGCATAATCAGTGATGTTGAAGTAATACATCGGAATGTCGCGCTTTTCGACCGCAGCGCCACTACGCCAGCCTTTACCATCGATGACTTGCTCGTTGGCTAAAACGGTATTATCAACAGGATCCCAGTTGACTGTCGACAGTTTTTTGTAGACCAAGCCTTTTTTGTATAGCTGTAAAAACAACCATTGCTCCCACTGATAATACTCAGGGCTGCAAGTGGCGAATTCACGTGACCAGTCAATAGACAAACCCAGTAATTTAAGCTGCGCGCGCATGCTGTCAATATTGGCAAACGTCCATTTGGCAGGTGGCGTCTGATTGGCAATCGCCGCGTTTTCTGCTGGCAAGCCAAAACCATCCCAGCCCATAGGCTGCATGACTTCATAGCCCTTGAGTCGATAGTAACGGCTCAATACATCAGAAATCGTATAGTTACGCACGTGACCCATATGCAGCTTACCGCTTGGGTAAGGGAACATCGACAGCATATAGCGACTTGGCTTATCGCTTGGCTCATTGCTCACTTCAAAGCGCTTGTCAGTTGCCCATTTGGCTTGCTGCGCCGCTTCTATCGCTTGTGGGTTATAATGATTGTTTTCAGCTTGGTCAGATGTCACAGTATTGCTCATAGTTGGCTCGAGATTGATTAATACGAATAAATTGGGTGAAATTTCACAATGCCATAGCATAGCGTAATTTGGCAAAAATTGCGACGATATGATAGGGCGTTTGCGCATGATGAAGAATACAAATTTGAAAATTTGAGTGGGTTTTTAATGTTTTGGTTATCATAAACCAAATACCTATAGGCTTAGGTATAATAAACAGAATAATGATCATTGATTTGGAGTTTTTATGACCATCACTATTTACGGTATCAAATCGTGCAGCACCATGAAAAAAGCTTTTACCAAACTAGACGAGCTAGGTGTCAGTTATGATTTTCATGATTATAAAAAACAAGGTATCGATAAAGAAACGGTACAGCGCTGGGTAGATAAATTAGGCATTGATAAAGTGCTCAATAAGCGCGGTACGACATGGCGCAAACTAGACGACAGTCAAAAGCAAGCGGCTGATGCTAGTCTAGATAACGCCATTGATTTGCTCCTAGAAAATACCAGCATGATTAAGCGTCCGATAGTTGAAGGTGAGCGGGTAGATAAAAATATATTACTATGCGGTTATGATGAAGCTGAGTTTGATAAAGTTTTTTCGTAAAAGAATACGGCTACCATTAATAAAGCCCGAGCTAAGAACCTCTTAGCTCGGGCTTTATAACACCTAAAATAAACCAAATCACACTTGCGAGCCATATAAGCAAGACGTAAAAGCGAATTTGTTCAGCATTCCAATCTAGTGCAAACCATTCAATGAGGAAAAATGACTTCCACCCTTCTATCCATTTTGCGCCACCATAGCCAATAATCCACCAGCAATACAAGCTTTCTAAGATAAAAAGCAGACACCAAAGCCACAATGCCATGATTTACTCCTGCTACTCGGCCAATGATGAACCTAAATCACGACTGATTAATGTACCAACCCCTTCATTGGTAAAAATCTCTAACAGCGTGGCATGAGGCACGCGACCATCGACGATCACCGCGCTTTTTACACCGCTACGTACCGCATCAAGTGCACATTGGATTTTGGGAATCATGCCGCCTGAGATAGTGCCGTCTTCAATGAGGCTGTCGACTTTCTTTGGCGTGAGTCCAGTCACGACTTCGCCGTCACGACCCAGCACACCTTTAATATTGGTCAATAGCATTAATTTCTCAGCTTGTAAAAATTCGGCTACTTTACCTGCAACCAAGTCGGCATTGATATTGTACGTATTGCCTTCGCTATCGACCCCAAGTGGCGCGATGACGGGAATAAAATCAGAGGCAATGAGCATGTTAATCACGTCTTTATTGACACTGACCACATCACCGACAAACCCTAAATCGACGGGCACAGCAATCCCATCTGCGCCAATTTTTTCCATCATCAGTTTTTTGGCTAGGATTAAATTGGCATCTTTACCCGTCAAACCGATAGCGCGGCCACCGTGCTTGTTGATTAAGCTAACAATAGATTTGTTGACGCTACCACCCAAGACCATCTCGACGATATCCATGGTACTTTTATCGGTGACACGCATACCATCGATACGGTCTGACTGACGCCCCAACTCTTTTAATAAGTTATCCACTTGTGGACCACCGCCATGCACGACCACAGGATGAATGCCAACAGTTTTTAACAAGACGATGTCGCGGGCAAATGAGCTCTCAAGCGCAGGATCCGTCATCGCATTGCCGCCGTATTTGACCACGATAAGCTTATCGACAAAGCGCTGGATATAAGGCAGCGCTGTGGTCAATACTTCAGCAGTGTTTTTGGCATCATCTAAATTAAGCGTCATTATAAACTCCTAAGTTATGGTATTAAAAAGTCATATTTTTATTTGACAGCAACTACTTTGACGGTAACTATTTTGCTCAAAACTATTCGGCAGGAATAGCGACAATTTGTTCCGCCAGTTTTTTATCAAATGGGCGACATAAAGCGGCAAATTTTGCTTGAATGTCGCGTAAGTCTTCTATGCTATCACCAGCAAAGCGTGCGGTAAGATTGTGACTGGTATTTGATTGGCGGAGCACCCCAAAACCATGGGCGAAATCCAAACGCACGCCATCAATACAGCTCAGCTTCGTCCCCACTGGCAATAAGCATTTGGCTTGCTTGGACGTCACATATTGCCGACTCATCGAACAACGGCAAAGCGATGGCTGGCTAGTAGCTATCCAATGATCACCAGAATCTTTTGCTACAGTCGCTTCCACGAGCTGGCGTAAATACTGACAAAATTTGGTCAGCTGCTCGACGATAGTATCGTCTTTTTTAAGGGTTTTAGGCATCGGCAAATAATGATCCGCCGTACTGACCATAGCAGGCAATTGCTCTGTAATATCAGTCAGAGATTTTTCACCCTGAGCATCGTAAGCCGCTAGCCAATGCAGCAATCGCAAGGCCGCGTACATGGCGTCATCATAAATAATAAAGCGGCTATCGTTAAATATGAAATGCCCTGACAATTCACCCGCAAAGACAATTTGACCAGCAGATTGCTGCATCTGTCGGCGCATAAAGCTGCTGCCCGTTTTACTGAGCACAGGTGTTGCGCCAAGCTCAGACAAGAGTTTCGGTAGATGATGGGAGCATTTAATATCAAAAAGGATTTGAAAAGGCAGTTGTGAATGGTCTGGGCTTTTAGAACACAGCGATTCGGGGTGTTCGGTCAGCGCCACTTGCGCTAATAAATATAGCAAGTGATCGGGCGTGACAACTTTACCGCTATTATCAACGATCATTAAGCGGTCGCCATCGCCATCAAAAGCGATACCTATATCTGCTTGATGTTGACGCACACTTCGCTGTAATTGTTTAAGACGGTGTGGTTCAGTGGGATCTGGATTGCCAGAGGGAAAACTGCCATCTGCGATGTCATTAATCATGATGACTTGCTGGCAAAAATGCTCAAATAAACGCTGGGCAATATTACTGGTCGCGCCATGCATACAGTCTATGACGATTACTACATCAAGGGTGCCAGATGGTTGTTGGTTATCTTTAAGAAGTAGTTTATTAGAGGGATGGATTTGCTTAAAAACTTGAGCGACAGCCTCAATATAAGTCGTCGTGACTTGTGCATCAGATAAATTGAACGGCTGATTGAAAATAGATTTAGCAATTGTATTTTTCAGCGTATTTTGAGCATCAACCTGTGCTTGAGAGTGATTGAGGTGGCAGGCATAGTTAGCCCGTGTTTTTTGCCAAAGCAACTGAATCTCTGCATGGCTCGGAGATTGATGGTTGACCAACCATTTAATACCTAAAATGTCTTTAGCAGAATGACTGGCGGTGACGATAATGCCATGACCAGAATATTGCTCTGCCCAAAAAACCATCATGGGGGTAGTAATTAACCCCAGCTGGATAACCTGTAGGCCATATTCAATCATTATATTAGCCAATCTCTGAGCGATAATATTACTACCGAGACGCACATCATAACCAAGCACAATGACGGTTCTTTTACGGTCGATACTTGGTTTTGGCAGGCAGGCTTTGACAGGAGCTGCTGTTGGGTTGCAATCTGCGACACTATAAAGCTGAGCAAATGCCTTGCCCAATGCTTGAATAAAGTCAGTGGTAAAATGCTGGCGTGAACCACGAATATCATAAGCACGAAATAAGCATTGCTGCGCAGCAAAAGACGGCATCGCTTACTCTCCTTATGGCGTGATTCACGTGATGATGATTTTGTGATGACTAAAAGATAATTAACATGGCAAATCAGTAATGACGACTGATTATTGGCGGCCTGAATGTCCAAAGCCGCCTGCACCGCGTGCACTGGTATCACTAAACTCTGATACCACTTCAAAATCAGGGCGGGCAACGGGTACGACGACATATTGTGCCATACGTTCCGCAGGATTCAACACAAAGTCTTCATTACTACGATTCCAAATACTGACCATCAGCTCACCTTGATAATCGGCATCAATCAAGCCAACCAAATTACCCAAGACGATACCGTGCTTATGACCAAGACCTGAGCGCGGTAAAATCATCCCTGCAAAGTTAGGATCTTGGATATAAACCGCCAAACCAGTACCAATTAAATGCGTGGCACCTGCTTTAATCGTCAATGGCTCATCAATACAAGCGCGCAAGTCGATACCAGCGCTGCCATCAGTGGCGCGTGTCGGTAACGAGAACGCTTTATCTTCAGTAATTTTGGGGTTTAATACTTTAACTTGTACAGCTTGCATAACGCACTCACTTAACGGTTGGATAGTTTCTAAATAATATTGTTTCTAAATAAGATAATTTCTAAATAATATTGCTTCTAAATAATATTGTTTTAACGTTGGCTATGTGATTATAGTATCAACACACTTGCCAAACCTAAGAATGACATAAAGCCGACGATATCCGTCACAGTGGTTAAAATAACCGAGGCGGATAGGGCAGGGTCAATATTCATGCGTTTTAGGAGCAGTGGAATACTAATGCCCGAAACGTTAGCAGCAGTCATATTAATCGCAATGGCAAAACCAATGACGGCGCTAATTTTAATGTCATGAAACCATAATTGGGCAATAATCGCCATGATTATCGCCCATATGATACCGTTTATCGCGCCAACCCACAGCTCTTTATTTAATAACCACAAACGGTTGGAACCACCGATTTGACCCATCGCCATACCGCGAATGACGACAGTTAATGTCTGAGACCCGGCAATACCGCCCATACTAGCAACCACAGGCATGAGTATCGCCAGCGCCACCACTTTTGCCAGTACCGCCTCGAACTGACCAATCACAGCGGCAGCCAATAAGGCGGTACACAAGTTAATGCCCAGCCAAATACTGCGGCTTTTGGCACTGGTTAAAATAGGCGCAAACAGCTCTTCATCTTGGCTGACACCCGCGAGGTTTTTCATGGTGCTATCGACATCATCTTGGATAATTTCCATGATGTCCTCGCCATTTAACTGACCGACCAATTCACCGTGGCTATTAATAACGGGGGCAAAACGAATATCCTCTGAGCGGAAAATCGCCGCGGCATCTTGGATGTCTAAGCGATCATTAATGGTGATGGCGTTATCAATCAATTCTGAGACTAAAGTAGTTTGATCGTGTTTAATCAAATCGACCAGACTGAGCAGCCCGAGTAATTGTTGGCTTTGATCGACGACCAGCAGCTCTTGGCTTTCATCATCGAGCAAATCGTCATTTTCTCGTAGCCAGTTCTGTACTTCTGCAAGGGTGATATCATCCCTAATCTGAATGAGGTCAGGATCCATGTAACGACCGACTTCCCAGTCAGCATAGGTATCGAGCTTATTGACCTGCACTCGGATGTCTTCATCCAAGGTTGCCATGACCGAGGTACGCACACTTTCGGTGACGGTGTCTAAAATCTCAGAGATGTCTTGCGCATCAAGGTCTTGGGTAAATAAGGAAATGTCTTTCGATGAGACGTTTTCTAACAGCGGCTGGCGTGTATCAAACTCTAACTCGGCAAGTACTTCGCCTTTGATATTTTCTGGTACTTGTGCCCAAATCAATAAGCGATTTTGGCTAGGGAACGATTCTAATAGGCTCGCAATCTCATATTTGGACTGCTTTTCTAAAAACTCAGTAATCGCCTCGTATGCCTTGTCAGCAACCAAACTTTGCAGGTATAGAAGCTTATATTCGCCGCTATACTCTGCTGGATTGTAATCTCCCTGTAGCGTAGATGGTCGTTCCTGATCAGGCATAGGGGTAGGCATAAAGGTTCCAAAGTTTTTAGAAAGTATAAATAATAACAAACACTAAAATGTCGAATAAGTGCTAATTTCTCATGTCGCTAACTGATGATGCTCTCAAGCGTTGAGCCTAACGCTAACGATTACCCAATAAAGCGCGAATATTAGCCAAGTATTCATCAGCAACAGCTTCTGGGTCTTTAGTCGCTTTTTTCTTTTTCGCCTTGGCTGGCCAGTCGATATGCTCTTCTGGTAACTCATCTAAGAAGCGCGATTCAGAAGTGACACGCATCTGTCCGCCTGCACGGCGCTGAGTCGCTAGCGTCAATGTCAGCTCTCGACGCGCACGAGTAATGCCCACATACATTAAGCGCCGTTCTTCTTCGACCGTCTCGCTTAATATAGAGTTGCGATGCGGTAGCATTTCTTCCTCAAGCCCCATGATATACACAAAATCAAATTCCAAACCTTTTGCTGCATGCAAGGTCATCAAGTTAACCTTGTTGGTATTTTCTTCTTCTTGCTGTTGCTCGAGCATATCTAGCAACACCAGCTTACGAATGATGGTATCAATGGTGCGATCTTCGTCTTCTTCGGCGCGATTAATCAGTGATTGAATACTAGTGTAGAGCATATCAATATTATCGATACGGTTTTTTTCTTGTTGCGGGGTTTTGGCGTCGCTACGCACAAAGTCGATATAACCCGTTTCATCAATCATCTGACGAACGATAGGCACAGGGTCAGGATGCTGATCCAGCTCACGCGTATAATGTTCAATAAACTCACCGAACTCCTTTATCGTACCATAAGCCTTCGACGGTAAAACATGCGCGAGCCCTGCGTGGGTACAAGAAGCGAGTAGCGAGATGCTATGCTCTTGTGAAAATAAGCCTAACTTTTCTAGCGTTGCTGGCCCCATTCCACGCTTAGGCGTATTGATAATACGCAAAAACGCACTGTCGTCTTCAGGGTTCAAAATCAAACGCAGATAGCCCATGATGTCTTTGATTTCACTACGCGCAAAGAACGACTGACCACCCGATAATTTATAAGGCACTTGCAGTTGACGCAACTGCGCCTCTAGCATGCGCGCCTGAAAGTTACTGCGATAAAGAACGGCATATTGCTCCCACTCATTACCGAAACGCAGTTTATGAGTAACAATCTCTTTTGCCACACGCTCAGACTCATCATCATCATTACGACAGTTAATAATGCGAATTTTTTCGCCTTGACCTTTATCTGACCAGAGTTTCTTTTCAAATAAATGCTCGTTATTGGTAATAACGGCATTGGCAGAAGTCAAAATACGCGTGGTCGAGCGATAGTTTTGTTCAAGCATGACGATTTTTAATTTTGGGAAATCTTCTTTGAGTAGCGCCATGTTTTCCGGTTTTGCACCGCGCCACGCATAGATAGATTGATCGTCATCGCCCACGACGGTAAAACGCCCTTGCGGTCCGACTAAGTATTTAATCATCTCATACTGGGCGGTGTTGGTATCTTGATATTCATCGACGAGCAAGTAACGAATACGGTTTTGCCACTTATCGCGCAGCTCTCTGTTTTCACGTAATATCTTGGTCGGCAGGACAATCAAATCATCGAAATCAACAGCGTTATAAGCCCGCAAATTGCGCTCATATAAGGCATAGAGGGTCGCGAAGATCATGTCTTCTGGATCGTCTAAGGTTTCCATCGCCTTATCCGGCTCAATCAGATCGTTTTTCCAGTCAGAAATCATTTTAATGGCTTTGCCGACCAATTCACGACTTTCAGCGCCGCTTAAATTGTCACGCATCATCAGCTCCATCAGCAAACGCTTACTGTCGTCACTGTCCATAATGGAGAAGTTACCCTTGAGCGGTGTATGAATCAGCTCATAACGCAAAAACTGTAGCCCAAATTGGTGAAAGGTAGACACCGTCAACCCGCGAGTTTTTTCACTCGGCAGCAATTTACTGACACGGGCTTTCATCTCGCGCGCCGCTTTATTGGTAAAGGTCACCGCGGTGATACGCTCGGCTGGCATGTTGCATTCTTCGATTAGATACGCAATCTTGCGGGTAATCACCGATGTCTTACCGGAGCCGGCACCTGCTAGCACAAGCAATGGACCGGATACGTAAAGCATCGCTTCTTGTTGTTTGGGATTAAGTTGACTCATAAGGTGACCTGTAAGACAAAAGCAAAAAGAAAGCAAAAAAGGCGAGTGTTGATATCAAGCGTTGCTAAGTAAGATAAAAACGGCACGTATGAGGCAGATCGATAGCGCAAGACGGCAACATAGCATTATAGTTTGTTGCATCATCTTGATATCAAAACATAGCGTCGATAAGGTTAATCAACCTATCCGCTAATCACGCTCATGACCGTTAATATTTTGTGACAATTAATCAAGAGAGCCATCGTTAAAACAGCCGCTGATACTACCATGCAATTAGGCGGGTTATTATAAAGCAAAAACTGTCACATTGGGGAGGAGTTCAAGGATCGGCACCCAGTAAAAAAGCGTTAATTTTTCGTGACTTATACTATATATACTAGCGTCGACTCAAAAATGTGGATTTGGGCTTAATATAAGGTAACGTCTATATCATAATTCATGGCAAAAAAAACATGTTTCTTTCACCTATAAAGTGACCGTTCAATACAGTTAAAAACTAGCTTTTAGGCACTGATATGCGTATAGTACGTAAATAATTTATGCCAGTTGTCTCGTCATTGTTGACCACGTGTAATGAGCTATTAAATCAATTAAATAAACTATCGAATATGATATTGATTTAATACGTTGATCTTACGTTGTTAGAAGATGCGTTAGGCGACCAGCCTTTCTCCGTTATACATCGGAGTATCTATAGTTGGTCATGTCTGACATCGTCGTCAATAAGCTTGATAATTGGTTATTACCAGCACAGTATCTATATGAGCCATTGAGTTATTAAGACCCAATGGCAGTTACTTTGTGTTTTCGTCTGCGTTATGCCAGTCGCTATTACCACTCTATAGTTTGTGAGTATGCGCGCTGCGCTTGACACTCGATTGGGTGAGGAGCACGTATTATCATGTCTGCTTTTAATTGGTCAGCCATTGCTTTTATCTTAGCCGCCATTGGGCTAGTGGTCTTTATGC
Organism: Psychrobacter sp. UBA6739; assembly: GCF_002453835.1. Classification (NCBI taxonomy): domain Bacteria; kingdom Pseudomonadati; phylum Pseudomonadota; class Gammaproteobacteria; order Moraxellales; family Moraxellaceae; genus Psychrobacter; species Psychrobacter sp. UBA6739. Next base: position 2,596 of record NZ_DKHR01000033.1, on the reverse strand, counting down.
TGGTTGTGCCGCGTTTGCTTGGCGGTCGCTCTCAGGGCTCACAAAAAGAAGAAGTATTTGAAGCGGGTGTTGTCGGAGCTGGCAACGCCCGTATTCGTTTGTCTGCCAAATTCTATTTGGTGGCAATCTTCTTCGTTATCTTTGATTTAGAAGCACTATATTTGTACGCTTATGCTGTTTCAGTACGTGAAGCAGGCTGGCTGGGCTTTGCCGCTGCCGCGATATTCATTACCATCTTGATTATAGGCTTGGTATACGAGCTCAGTCTGGGTGCGATGAATTGGGCACCATCGGACAAGCGCCGCAAGCAACCACGTCTATATGCAGCTCCAGCAGGTTTTAATTTGGCAGATATTACGCAGTTTGATGGCGTCGATGAGCTGATGGTCGATCCAACTGGCAAGATACCAGCCCAGTCTTCAGGGCAGATTAATGTCTCGAACAATATCGAGACCAACCGTCGTCACTTGCAAAATATCGATCATATTAATACTACTGGTAATGTGACTTCCATGGATTTTGCTACATCTGCGCAACAAGACAAAGTCAAACGCTAATTGCTTTTGACGGTCTTGTGGCACATTACTGCAAAATGGTCGCTTATTAATAATAGAAGTTAAGGCGATAGTGAAAGCAAGATGATTGCTGCGCTTCGCCTAATATAAAGGTTGTATGTTATGAAATACACATTAACAAAAGCCAACCCTGATGCAGATGTCTATCCTGCACAGACCAGTCAAACGGTCAATGATCCAATCGAAGACGAAGTGAATAAAAACGTCTTTATGGGTCGTCTCGAAGACCTCGTCCATTCAACAGCAAACTGGGGGCGCAAGCACTCACTTTGGCCATTTAACTTTGGTACCTCTTGCTGTTATGTCGAATATGCCACCACCCTAACCGCCGTTCATGATTTGTCACGTTTTGGTGCCGAAGTCATTCGCGCGTCGCCCCGTCAGGCGGATGTGATGATCGTTGCTGGTACTTGTTTTGTCAAAATGGCACCGGTTATTCAGCGCCTGTATGAGCAAATGCTTGAGCCAAAATGGGTTATCTCGATGGGCGCCTGTGCCAACTCTGGCGGTATGTATGATATCTATTCGGTCGTGCAAGGCGTGGATAAAATTATCCCTGTTGATGTCTATGTGCCCGGTTGTCCGCCGCGTCCAGAAGCGTTGATCCAAGGCTTGATGTTGCTGCAAGAGTCGATTACTAAAGAGCGTCGCCCGCTAGGTATTCATGTCAATGATCAGGGTATTTATCAGCCACAAATGACGCCTGAGCGTGACCGTAAGCAAGCAGATCGTATCGCTGTGAAAAACTTGCGTAGCCCAGACAGTATTTAATCAGCGAGCCTGTAGCCAAACTGCATGTGATAAACAGCATTTAGGCATAAATTATTTGGCTATATCATGTTTTAGTTTGGCTCAATCATACACAATCCGTAAAAGTGCTCAGTACGCATATATTCATCGTAGTTCGCTTATGTTTAGCGTAGTTCAGTTATGATTAACATGGTTCAGTTATGATTAATGTAGCTCGGTTAGGCTCAACATAGCTCAATGATGATTAATGAAGGAATACATCATTCATGGTCACGGTAGTCGAAAACATAGATCCTAACATTAAGCCTGTTCCAGCGGTTATCACCGAGCTGGAGCAGAAGTATGCCGGTAAGTTTGTCGTGCAGCACACTGTGGATGAGATTCCAACGGTTTGGGTGGCACGTGCTGATTTGCTGGATATTCTTCTATACCTGCGTAAATTACCCCAGCCATACGTCATGCTATTTGACTTGTCAGCGATAGATGAGCGTCTGCGTCAGCATCGCCAAGGGTTGCCTGACAGTGACTTTACAGTGTTTTATCACCTAATGTCGCTTGAGCGTAATAGTGATGTGCGTATTAAAGTCGCGCTGAGTGAAGACGATGTCAATGTACCGAGCGCTACGCAGATTTGGCCAAATGCCAACTGGTACGAGCGTGAAGTGTGGGACATGTTCGGTATTGTCTTTACCGGTCATCCGCATTTGACCCGTATTCTATTACCAAAATACTGGGAAGGTCATCCACTGCGTAAAGAGTATCATGCGCGTGCAACGGAATTTACCCCGTACTTCTTGAACACTGCCAAGCAGCAATACGAGCAAGAAAACTTGCGTTTTGTCCCAGAAGAGTGGGGCATGAAGCGTTCAGGTCGTGATGAAGACTTTATGTTCTTGAACATCGGTCCTAACCATCCTTCTGCTCACGGTGCATTCCGTTTAGTACTACAGCTTGATGGTGAAGAAGTCGTCGATTGTATCCCTGATATCGGCTATCACCATCGCGGCGCAGAGAAGATGGCTGAGCGTCAAACTTGGCATTCATTTATTCCTTATACCGACCGTATCGATTACCTCGGTGGCGTGATGAATGAGCTGCCGTACATCATGTCGGTTGAAAAGCTTGCTGGAATTACGATTCCACCGCGCGCTGAAACCATTCGCGTGATGATGAGCGAGTTTTTTCGTATTACCAATAACTTACTGTTTGTTGGTACGTTTATTCAGGATGCGGGCGGCATGACCCCGGTATTCTATATGTTTACCGATCGC
>NZ_DKHR01000008.1:16435-16587 GCF_002453835.1 Psychrobacter sp. UBA6739 | reverse complement strand
CCAAGTGTCTCGCCAATATAAGTGTGATCTTGAATCTCGAAGTCAAAAGTACGTGGCGTGCCCCACTTGCGCACTTCTACGTTATCATCTTCTGACGTACCCACTGGCACATCGGCTGCTGGAATATTTGGAATTTGCATAGCAGCTTTGTT
>NZ_DKHR01000008.1:0-16348 GCF_002453835.1 Psychrobacter sp. UBA6739 | reverse complement strand
ACTTGCTTAGCACCCGCATTACGGCTCGACTGCAACTCTTCGGTTTTGATCTGCAAAGATTTACGTTCTGACTCAACCGTTTGCCAAAAATCTATGTCAAGTGCATAACCACGAGTGGCCAGTTGCTGTTGTAAATCGCTTAAATCGCCGCGTAAGAGTTTTGGATCAATCATAATAGTTGCCTGTAACGCTAGAAGTGAGGAAGAGGTTCGAAAATGTTATTTTTAAAGATACTGTTTTTAAAGGTGCTGATTTTATCAAAATAAGTGATAGCCGCTATAATACCAAGACACAGCAGATTTGACCATGTTTTGACCTCTGCTGATTGAATTTTCATTTAGTACTTTCATTATCCGTAGCCAGTTATATTTGCTTTAAATGCATCTCTCAAAGTTCAGCTTACCTCAATAAGCCTCGCCTATCTTTGTTAAAACCATTAATATCACCTCTATCAACGAACAGAACGGCTTATATGTTTCATTTAGGGGTACTTTTCGGTAAGATAAGCGCATACCTTTTATTCGACTTCTAGCCAAGTACGACGTAGCTGCTACGTTTTGTCGATTTAAACCCAACACTTTCAATACGAGTATTTGAGAAACCTTTATGGCCTTGTACCCCTATACGCTACAACCTGTTGCCTTAAACCTAACTGAGGCAGAATTTCACCAAGCACAATACGAGCTATTTGCCAGTGCCAGCCCTTCTTTCGGTCTAAAAAGTATCAAAATGAAAGAATGGATCATTATGGCGGTAACCGTGGCACTAGCGATCGCAGGGTTGGTTTTTGTGACAGGCTACTCAACCATTATCTTTTGGCTGATGCTAGTTTCAGTCGTCATTTATTTACTGGTTCGTACCCTTGGCTTTAAATGGTATGTCAAAAGAGAGTTTGACAAGCAAGTGGCCGATCAAGAGATGCCAGACGAGATGCGTCAGATGAAATTGGGCGTACAAAAGCATGGCCTCGTCATGGCGATGCCAGTGAATCAGCCTGACACATTTAATAACAACCAAATGCGCGGCATGCAAATGCGAGCAGGTACGACCCAGCAAGCCGTCATTCCATGGTCAGCTGTCAAAAGCTGGGATGAGACGGACGACTATATCTTTATGATGTTTGAGACGAAAGGTCAACAAGGCAGCCAAATTGTGCCAAAGCGCTTAGAAGCACAGAAGTTTCCGATCGATACGGTACGTCAGCATTTGCAAGAAGTTATCCCCGTTAAAGGTTTAAACCCTGAAAACTTACAGCCGCCAGCATAGAATAGTAGAAGACTTCTTTATCGCTTACTATATGAGCGATAAAGAAATGATCAATAAAAAATACTTTTTACAAAACCAATCGTAATTATAAATTTATTGAAATTAACTTATCTATGGTGCTCTGCTATTATAATAGTTATCAAAAGAAAGAAAGGTGATAATTACTCTAAATTACATGAATGTATAGTTATAATTTTAGCTTAAGCTGACGCCATTCTATATGGCAGTTTTATCATACTATTTTCTAAGATTGTTACTTTTTAAGGCTGAAAAGCGTTAATATATTAAAGAGCATAGTAATGCAGCACACGAGTTGCTACACTTCTCATCTTCTTCACTTAATGTTTTATATCAACACTCAAACTATAAGGATAATATTATGAGTAACGCTACTAATCAAATCGGTCTAGAAAAAGCTGACATGAGCGAAGTCATTGCAAAACTAAACAATTTATTATCAACTTATCACGTCTTTTATTTAAACGTCCGTGGCTATCACTGGAATGTAAAAGGCGAGCATTTTTTCACCTTGCATCCAAAATTTGAAGAACTGTATACCGCGCTACAATTACAAATTGATGAAATCGCTGAGCGTATCTTAACTTTGGGCGGCACACCGCTGCATGCTTATAGCGATTTTACTCAACATACTAGCATTCAAGAAGATAAAAATGTCAAAGATGGCAATGCTTGTGTGAAAGGCGTGGTAACTGGTTTACAAGCTTTAATTACAGAGCAGCGTAAAGTATCTGCTCTAGCAGCAGACAGCGAAGATCAAGGGACAGCTGACCTCGTAGATGCCTATGTACAAGAGCAAGAAAAGCTCATCTGGATGTATAACGCCTTTTTGGGTTAATCATTACTAATGAAACAGTACATCACTAGGGCGTGTCCTCATTTTAAAAATGGTGATAAAAATGAGATAAATTGCAGTTAACCAAGGAAGATAGCGCTGTTAATATCGAGATATTGATAAGCTATTTGACGATGTTTAACAAAATTTAGCCATTTTTAGCCCATTTAGAGAGTAATTGATTGAATTGAGGACACGCCCTAAAATCTAGATCATAAAAAAAGCACCTACTTTAGGTGCTTTTTTTGTGCTTGCTGTTGCTAATGAAACCTTATTTTTGCATCCATTGACGCATTTTTTCGCGCTCAGCAGGCGTGGCTTGTAACCAAATTTGCATAAATTGATCTAAGGTATTAGCAGATGAATTAACGCTAGTGGTTTGCTTAGTAGTCGCTACCGTACCCGTATTCACATTTGGTTGATCTAATGCGGCAATCGCACGCTGATTCTGTAGCTCTGCATCATCTGCCCCGCCAAACACACCGCCGAACGCCTTGCCTAAACCTGACAACAATCCACCTTGATTACCAGCGATACCTTGCTGACTTGCAACCACAGTATTGTTTTTCTCTACTGCCAGTATCGGACGTTTGGCATATTCTTTAGCTGCTGCATACTCTTCTGGCTGATTCGGCATGGTCAGACGATAGGTTTGATTGTCCGCCAATTCTGCCGTCACGCTCACATTACCCGAACGTAAATAATCATGCTCATCACGGCGCAAGTCATATAAGCGATCATACTTCGCAGTAATCGCATGTTGACCCGGCTGAAGCGTGAACTTTTTAGTCAATGGTTGAAAAGCGCTCTGCTGCACTTCTTGCCCATTAATAGCCGTAACTTTGATATGGTCATCAACCAATAGCGTTACTTCAGCATGCGACAGCATAGAGACAGAGCCTGCACCAATAAGCAACGTGCTGATGGTCAGTTTTTTTAGCAAAGAAGCATTGGATTTCATAAGTGATTCCATTAATAGTGAAAACGTTTTGGCAATAGTAAAAGCGCTTTAGATAAAAGACTTTAGTTGTTAATGCTAAAAATCGAGTGGCATCGTATGTTGATCTTGTTCCGCTGAATCGTTATCTACTTGTGTCTCTTGCGCAATATCAGCAAGCTCTGCTGCTAGAGTCTGCTCATCAATGGTACGCAATGCGTCAGTGATGACGGCTTTGGATATATTGCTACGCCCAAGGTTCGAAAACATCGGCTGAATATAATTGAGTACTTCCATCATCGCACCGATGCGATGTGGTCCCTCAGTAAGCAAATAATCAATAATTCGATCATCAAACTGCCAACCACGTCGACGCAAGATAGATTGTAATAACGCCTGACGGTCGGCTAAGTCATGACCATTGGGTACTTTAAACGTAGGTGCTTGTGCCAAACGAGTCAGCAAATCCCTCAATTGAAAGGGCAAATCACCAGCAGGCTTATTGGCTGCAAACAACAATTGACGCTGACCTTCACGACTGCGATTAATCAAATGAAATAAGGCTTCTTGCCATTGACTGCTCTGCTCCAATACCTCTAAATCATCGATCGCGATTAGATCGAAGTTTTCTAGAGATGAGAGGACGTGCACATCGGTATGAATCAACTCATTGAGTGACAAACAAATCGCTGACTTGTCCATCTCAATAAATGACTCACAGATAGCAGATAATAAGTGCGACTTGCCCGTAGCAGGACTGCCAAATAGGTACAGCTGACCAATCAGGCCGACATGTAGTTGCCGCACTGCATCAATAATCGACATCCAACCAGGACCGGCGAAGTCACTTAGACTTGCATCATGCTTAATGTCCAGATTGAGACTTAGCTGTGCTTCTGCCATGAATCATCAACTCGTTTTGCGTAATGCAATAAATAAAAGGATAAATTATTAATAACTGTCTTTGAGATGCTCTTATACTACCTGATATAAACTTGCTGCGTTAGCATCTCGTTGTTTTAATCGAGAGTATATCTGAGAATTACCTAATCAAAAGTCATCTTGTTAACGACCAACTGGATAACGGCTGATACTGTCAATACTGCGCCTATATATAACATATTTGCAAAATGACTGACAAGTCTTTTACCTATTAAGCCTTATCCATCACTGTTTATCTCTCACACCATTTACTATTAATTCCCCATGACTCTATCAATTTAACGATAAAATACTTATCTCTTCTCAAACAAAGCCAATTGCTTACGACCTTTATAAAAATCTGTCGAACGATAGTAGATGTATAAATGGCGAAACAGTACATTAAGCACGGCAGAGACAGGTAAAGCAATTAGCATACCAACGAAACCCAATAAGCTTGCGCCTGCCAATACGGCAAAAATCACCCAAAGCGGCGATAGACCTATCTTATCACCCAATAGTAACGGCTGTAGAATATAACCTTCTGCGGCTTGCCCAACTAAAAACGCTCCGACGATCAGCGACAAATACGTCCAATTTAGCCCAAACTGGAACAGGCAGGCGATAATGGCAGCTATAAAACCAATGCCAAAACCCAAATAAGGAACAAAGCTAGCAATACCGGCAACCATACCAATAATCAGCCCAAGCTCAAGCCCAATAAGCTGTAATTGCACTGCATAAATCGCACCCAATAATACCATCACCAATAGCTGACCTTTGATAAATGCCATCAATGCAAGGTCACACTCTCGAGCAATTTGAATGACTTTTTTGCTATACGCAGCGGGAATCGCGAGCTTCCATGTTTGCAGACGCTGATCCCAATTGAATAAAAAATAAAAGGTTAAAATCGGTACTAGCACAATGAGTCCAGCATTATTGATAAAGTTCATGCTCGACACCAATATTTGGTTCATCATGGTACTGGCATCTTCAAACTTATAATTGGTCTGCATGTATTCAACCAATGTCTCAGAAAACCCTTTAGACTCCAACTCTGGCAGATTGATACGACTGTTGTTAACGAACCATTCACGTACGACTTCATTATACCAAGTTAAGACCTTAGGCAGATACTCCCACGCCGCTTGCAACTGATGCCACAAAGTCGGTATTAACCACCAAAGCAGTAGCACCATTCCTAAAGTGATGGTGGAGTAGACAATGATAATCGCCACCCAGCGTTTGATATACTTCGATAAGCGTTTGACCAGCGGATTGAACAAGTAAGCCAGTACGAAAGCAAAGACAAACGGTATAATGACTGGCATCATCAAATACAGTAATAATATACCCACCACCATCGCAACGACAATAAATAAGCGCCGAAAAAAAGGATCTATTGGTTGGTTCATCATGACAAGGAATCCTATGATAGGCTGATTTAAGATGGGAGCATAATTGAAAGAAATGATACGTCTTATCGTACAACAACGGCGTAATAGCGAACTGTTATCGACAATAAATTTAGCGTTCCATTATCGCAGAGTACAGCAAAAAATCCGTCATTTTTTGTTTCTTAACTTTTTATTTACCACTTAAAGTCAGTCTTCGTGAAATATCCGCCAAATATCCGCAAGTTGCTTTGCGAGTAAGGGTCATTTTTGGGTATAATGCGCGCACTATATTCAGAATTAACACGACCAACTCGATTTTCTACTGACAGACCTTCATTCCCTATAAAATTTGTGAGATGACCATGAGTAACAAGCCTTCTTTAAGCTACAAAGATGCTGGTGTTGATATTGATGCTGGCGATGCGTTGGTACAACGTATTAAATCAGTGGCAAAAGCCACCTCTCGTCCTGAGGTTGTGGGCGGACTTGGCGGCTTTGGAGCGCTTTGTCGTATACCAACTGGTTACACCTCTCCTCTACTCGTGTCAGGCACTGACGGCGTCGGTACTAAGCTCAAGCTGGCATTACAGCTGAATCGTCATGACACTATCGGTATCGACTTGGTCGCCATGTGCGTCAACGATTTATTGGTTTGCGGTGCAGAGCCATTATTTTTCTTAGACTATTATGCAACTGGCAAGCTTGATATTGATGTAGCAGCGACTGTGGTCACAGGTATTGGTGAAGGCTGTAAGCTATCAAACTGTGCTCTGATCGGCGGCGAAACCGCTGAGATGCCAGGTATGTATCAAGACGACGATTATGACTTGGCTGGATTTTGTGTCGGTGTGGTCGAAGAAGCGGAAGTCATCACTGGCGAAAACGTCGCGGAAGGCGATGTATTGATCGCTCTTGCTTCAAGTGGTGCACACTCAAACGGTTATTCATTGGTACGTAAAGTCATCGAAGTCAGCGGCATTGATGTGACGAGCAGCGATGAGCAATTAGATGGTCAGCCTATCCAAGACGCGTTAATGGCTCCTACTCGCATCTATGTTAAAGCGATTAAAGCGCTACAAGATACTCTTGGTAGCTCAGTATTACATGCAATGTCACACATCACTGGTGGCGGCTTAACCGATAATTTACCACGTGTATTACCAGAGAATTTAGCTGCTAGCATTGATACGACTAGCTGGCAGTTCTCAGAGCTATTCACTTGGTTACAAACCCAAGGAAATATTGAACAAAGCGAGATGTACCGCACCTTTAACTGCGGCGTTGGTTTTGTCATTGTCGTGCCTAAAGATAAAGCAGATGCGGCTATTCAAACTTTGAATGATGCTGGTGAAAAAGCTTGGCAATTAGGCGAAATGGTGAAGCGTGAAGCGGATGCTGTGGTGTACCGTTAATGTCAGAAATATCGTTAATATCAACCAATACACGTCAAGACAGTAAGCCTTTGCGCATTGCTGTCTTGGTATCTGGTAGTGGTAGCAACTTGCAAGTACTGATAGATGCGATGCAAGCTGGCGCACTGCCAATTGAGATTGTTGGCGTCATTAGTAACCGTGAGGATGCTTATGCCATCACCCGTGCAAAAGACGCTGACATTCCAGTGGCAGTATTGTCACATGTTGCTAGCGGCAAACGCATGGGAATCAAGACCTTTGAAACCCATGCCAGCAGCCAACTAGCCTTATGGCAACCAGATCTCATTGTGTTAGCTGGTTTTATGCGTGTCTTGAGTGCAGATTTTATCGATAATGCACCAGCGCCGATGATTAATCTGCACCCCTCTTTACTACCTGTCTATAAAGGCCTTGATACCCATCAGCGTGCGATACAAGCAGGTGAGCGACATCATGGCTGTAGTATTCATGTCGTCACCGCTGAGCTCGACGCGGGTACTGTTTTGACCCAAGCGCTGTTAGAGATACATCAAAGAGACACTGCCGATAGCTTGCAAGCACGCGTGCAAAAGCTTGAGCATCAATTGCTCCCTTGGACGATTTTCTTATTGGCGAAAGGCGCACTCTCGCTGAAAGATAACTCATCATCACATCAGAAAAACACCTTTTTGCCAGCCTTACCTTTAAAACTATATTTGAACGACTGAGTAAACAACGACAGTCACAAATTATCAGGCACCAACTGTCAAACTTAAACTCTTCGCATAAAAAAGCCCAGTCACTCAATGAATGACTGGGCTTTATAATAGCTACCTTTAAAATCTTCTAAAGCATATTAATCCCGAAGACGTCAGCTATTATTGACTTTTATGAACATGTAGCCCTTTAATATTTACAAATTCTTTGATACCAAAACCGCCATGCTCGCGACCATGACCTGAGTTTTTCACTCCACCAAATGGCAACGCTGGATTTGCAAGACCATAACCATTGATATAGACCATGCCAGTATCAAACTCTTCACGCGCTAGGCGAATGGCTTTGTCTTCGTCTTTAGAGAAGATAGCACCGCCCAAACCGTAGCGACTGTCATTGGCAATGCGTAATGCATCATCTTGGTCTTTGGCTCGTATTAATGAGGCGACAGGACCAAATAATTCGTCATCATAGGCAGGTTGGCCTTTTTCGACATTCTCCAAGATAGTTGCTGGATAAAAACTGCCTTTACCTTCTGGCAATTGACCACCAACAGCAATCGTTGCGCCTTTTGCCACACTGTCTTCTACTTGCTCATGCAATTTTTCTTGTAAATCTTTGCGGGCTAATGGACCAAGATCAGAGGCATCATCCATCGGATCACCAGATTTAGCATCTGCAAATTTTTTGACAATGCGTTCACGGAAATCATCGTATAAGCTATCAACGACGATAAAACGCTTAGCGGCGACACAAGTTTCACCATTATTAATGAGACGCGCTTGGGTACAAGTTTCTACCGCTAACTCTACATCAGCATCTTCTAAGACAATAAAGGCATCGTTTGAGCCTAATTCTAGTACCACCTTTTTAATGGCTTTTGCTGCTTGCTGACCCACAATGCTACCAGCACCGTCGCTACCTGTCAGTGTGACACCGCGCACTTTGTCATGACCGATTAATGCCTCTGATTGGTCGTGATCGATTAAAATAGTACGGAACAAATCGTTTGGTAACTCTGACTCATGGAAGATTTTTTCGATTAACAAGCCTGAACCAGTCACGTTTGACGCGTGCTTGAGTAAAATACTATTACCTGCCATCAGATTTGCGATGGTATAACGGAATACTTGATAAGCAGGAAAGTTCCATGGCTGCATGCCATAAATGACTCCGATAGGCTGATAAGTCACAATACCTTTCTTCAAGCCTTCAATATCACGTTCATCGTCAGCAAGTGCAGCCACCCCTTTTTCTGCGGTATAGTCGCAAATCGCCTTACACAAATCTATTTCTTGCAAACTCTGACTATAAAGCTTACCACGCTCCTCAGTCATAAGTTTAGACAACTCTTCTTTGTACTTGAGCAATGTCTCACCGATAGAATTGATGACTTTTGCACGCGCTTCGTGGCTGGTTTTACGCCACTCAGTAAATGCTTGGTGCGAGGATTCAACAATCTTGCTCACCTCATCATTACTCATGTAATTATATTCTTTGATCGCTTCACCCGTTGCTGGGTTTATAGTAGTAATATCTGCCATGATTATTATCCTTATTTATTAAACTATTTTATTGGTTTAAAAATTTATCGCTTCAACATCTGAAAACTTAGAAACACATAAACCAAGAATGGTCATTTTTATAAACATATCTGGTTAAATTGAACAACTTTATCAACGATTTTATGAAATCCGATACTGTCGTATAACTTAACAATAGGCTATGTATTTGTCTTTTTTCTTAAGTGGGATTTATCATAGCAAAATGTACAACGAGTAGTTTTACAAGTTATAAAGAAGTGTTCGTAAGATGTTAAGAATGTGACTGACTGATTCATTAGGTCAAAATCTTGGACGAGATTTTTCAGTAAAATTACGCCAATAAAAAACCAGCGCTTGGGCTGGTTTAATAAATAAGCAATCGATAGCCAAAAACAAATGGCTTAAAACAAATGATTCATCACAGGAATTTCTTGGGGTGGATTCTCTTCTTCGTCAACAATTTGACGAGCCACATGCATGATAAGCTGACGCAACCAGCGATGGGCGGGATGATGCTGCAACAAAGGCGACCACGCCATCGTTAACTCAAATTCAGGGATAAAAAATGGTGGCTCGACCATCATGATACTGTCGTTATTAGCCTGCATTTTTGCCACACGCGTAGGCAAAGTTGCAACCAAATCTTTATTGGCTGCAAGCATGGCTGGCATTTGATAGTGGCGGGTAAAAACACTGATTTGACGTTTTTGACCCAAACGTTGCAGTGCTTGATCAATTGAACCTAGGCCACCAGATTTTTCTGGATTGACACCAAATCCCACACCCATACCAGTTTTAGAGACCCAAACGTGCTGCGCCTTAAGATAATTTTTGAGATTAAAGCGATGAGCATAGGGACTGTCAGAGGACAATAGACAGCTAAAGGTATCACGCCAGACCAAAACTTGATGGAAACTTTGCGGAATTTCATTAAAGCGGTTGATCGCCAAATCCACTCGCCCCTGCTCCATATCACGATATGAGACGTCCGATGGCGTCAAGAAATCCAAGATGACATTTGGTGCCTCTGAGCGCAATGCTTTGACCAATTTTGGTACCAATGTCGCTTCAGCATAGTCTGAGGTCATGATACGAAAAACGCGCGAGGTACTATAAGGACGAAATTCTGTGCGTGGCTCTAATACTTGTGTCAAATCTGCCAGTATTTCACGGATACGAGGCTGTAACTCCAAAGCGCGTTCAGTCGGTGTCATACCTTCGGATGAGCGTACCAGCAATGGATCATTAAATAGCTTACGCAGCCGGCGCAAAATATTACTCATCGCAGGTTGGGTAATGCCAAGCTGCTCAGCTGCACGAGTGACGTTTTTTTCTCGTAACAACACATCTAGATGTACCAATAAATTTAAATCTACCCGCTGCAAATTCATATATGTCTCTTTACCTTAAAATAAATACCACTACAAACGCGGCGTTTTTTGCCCTGTTATCTAGTATAGATCATCTATAACAGCATGAAATAAGGACAATTTTATATTAATTATTTTGATATACGCTTATTATAACTGAAATTATTAATCATAAGTCATTGTTTTATATATACTATCATAAAATTAAATACCCAAGATAATAATCATAAACTAGATAAATCAAGGTAACCTAGCTATAGTGGCTAGCAAGCGCTTAATCAGTCCTTGTTTAATGTTAGGCAGTCGCTGTGCGTTTTGATGGATTGACTACCACAGGTATTTTATCGCATTTTCATGTGAAAATACGGACATAACATTTATTACGCAAACTTAATTTTTTGCTCTCATTTATTTTTAAGCTTGAATTAGTAGTTGGCACTTTTTAGGGCAATAAGCACTTTAACAGTTAAAAAAGGCTTATAAAAAAGCGCATTCAACCTAAAACGAAAGACCCAATAATAAAAGCTGACCAATTCGACAGGTTTTATTTGCTTTTATCATAATTTTCTTATAGTTTAGTAGAGATTGCTAACGCACAAGGTTTATATTTTAGATTTTCACTTCTGCCAGCATCTTTCTACATATACCAAAATTACCTCAATACTTGTAATTTTCTAAGTTACTAATTTTCACCACCCCAAGGAGACATAGATGTCAACTGCATATAAATCAGCGATCGACTTAGTACGTGAATTAAAGCAAAAGCACGGTAACTGGCAGAATATCAGCGAAACCGATGCGGCACGTATGATGTCACAAAACCGTTTTAAAACGGGCTTAGATATCGCCAAATATACTGCAAAAATCATGCGTCAAGACATGGAAGACTATGACAATGATACGTCTCAGTACACGCAGTCTTTAGGTGCATGGCATGGTTTTGTGGCTCAACAAACCATGTACGCTAAGAAAAAATATTTCGGTACTACGTCTAAAACTTACATCTACCTATCAGGTTGGATGGTTGCAGCCCTTCGCTCTGAGTTTGGTCCTCTTCCTGACCAATCTATGCACGAAAAAACCTCTGTACCTAAGCTAATTGAAGAAATCTACACTTTCCTACGTCAAGCTGATGCTAAAGTATTGAACGACTACTTCCGTGAGCTAAATGCTGCAGAAGAAGCGGGTCAAGATACCTCAGCCATCCTAGAAAAAATCGAAAACTTTGATTCACATGTTGTGCCAATCATTGCTGACATCGATGCAGGTTTCGGTAACGAAGAAGCCACTTACTTGCTAACTAAGCAAATGATCGAAGCTGGTGCTTGTGCTATTCAGGTTGAAAACCAAGTATCTGACGCGAAGCAATGTGGTCACCAAGCAGGTAAAGTCACTGTACCGCATGAAGACTATATCGCAAAAATCAACGCTATTCGTTATGCATTCTTAGAGCTTGGTGTTGAAGACGGCGTTATCGTTGCTCGTACTGACTCTGAAGGCGCGTCACTAACGCAAAAAATCCCAGTATCAAATGAGCCAGGCGACCTTGCTTCTCAGTACATCGATTTTATCGAGATGGAAGAAGTCACGCTAGAAAACGCCAAAGAAAACGACAGCTTGCTTAAGCATAACGGCAAATTAGTACGTCCAGTTCGTCTTCAAAATGGTCTATATCAATTCCGTGAAGAAACGAACATCGACCGCGTTGTCCTTGACTGTGTAACGGCTCTAGAAAATGGCGCTGATCTACTATGGATCGAAACACCGACTCCAGACGTCGCACACATCAAAATGATGGTTGATCGTATTAAAGAGCAACAGCCAAAAGCTAAGCTTGTATACAATAACAGCCCATCATTTAACTGGACGCTTAACTTCCGTAAGCAAATCATCGCTCAGTGGGAAGAAGAAGGCAAAGACCTATCTGCCTACAATAAAGATGACTTGATGAGTGCTGATTACGATGGTACTGAACTTGATACCGCAGCTGACGAAGCGGCTAGAAACTTCCAACGTGATGCATCACGTGAAGCAGGTGTATTCCATCACTTAATCACGCTACCTACTTATCACACCACTGCGCTTAGCGTGCATGAGCTTGCTAAAGGCTACTTCGGTGAAGATGGTATGCTTGCTTATGCTGCTGGCGTACAACGTAAAGAAATCCGTGAAGGCATCGCTTGTGTTAAGCACCAAGCAATGGCTGGCTCTGACCTTGGCGATGATCACAAAGAGATCTTCTCTGGTGAAAATGCCCTTAAAGCTGGTGGCGGCAAGAACACGATGAACCAGTTCTAATCACCGACCACTTATAAGTACATCTCGTAAGTACCAGTTATAGAGAAAGCCGTCCTATATTGTAGGGCGGCTTTTTTATGTCTGCTTATTTGCACTCTATTATTGTAAGATTTTGGGCATTGTAAGCTTGTTAATTCTTAATTTGAGTGGTTATTATCCTTACTATCAGCATCTTTCATATTATTGCTATTATCCTCTACCTGACTGCTCTGTATACCGACTGAATCGTGGCTTTTTGGATTTTCACCCATCAGCTCACGCTTCATATTTTTTATACGGGGATCATGTTTAAAAAATTTACGATAGATTGCTTTTATCATTCTGTAAATTAGATAAAAAATACCGCCAAGTACAAGCAGCCACCACAGTTGTATCAATCCAAGCGCTACTGATCTAAGTATCTCCCAGCCATCTTTAAATGCTTGACTCACTTGACTACTAAAACTTGGCTGCTCAGCATCTAATAGCACATCTAGATTTTGTGTGGTTTCTTTATAACTGATATCTGGCTGCATAAAGGTCAGGTTAATGGTGCTATATTGAACTTTATCAGCAATAGCCAGTTGCTCAAGCTTGGCAAGCTCTTGCTGACGACGTGCCGCATAAGTCGCGGTAATAGCATCAACATTGCTACTTTGGTCTTTATCATTTTTACTATTGAGGCGTTCTTGGCTAAGCTCGCTTGCCATATCACTATTTAACTGGCTCGCTAGCTGTTCACGATAAATATCTAATGTCACATCTTGAGCACTAAACTGCTGCCCATTTAAAAATGCGACTTGCTGTTGTAATTGCGCTAGGAACTTACTGACATTGGCGCGAGGGATACGAACCGTCATGTCAGCTTGACGAGTGTAGGTTGTAATCGTGATATTTTTATTGCCTTGTACAAAGGTTCGACTATCACGTGGATGATTGCTAATATTGCTAAGTGCCACATAACCAGCCTGTTGCCGTGTCAAACTCTCAATAGCATCACTAGTTTTGACGACATCTTCAACTTTAAAATCAGCACTGGCAGTTATTAATAGCGCTTTGCCCGCAATTTTAATGTCTACTGCCTGACTACCAAGGGTCTGTTCACTAGTGCTCGATAGGTTTGCAACCTCTAAGCCATTGGATGCGTTATCGACTGCCGCATCGGACATGATGCCAGCCATCTCACTATTAGCAACCTCCTCCGTTGCAGACTGAACCGACTCCATATCAGCACTACTCTCTGCATATTCAGAAGAGCTATCGCAGCCGCCTATCAATAACACAGACCCAAGCATTATTGGTAGACATAAAACTGATGGAAACAAGGCTTTAGGCAGTAATATTGAATGAGACTGCTGAGTGTCATACTTCTTTTGATTGCATTGCATCATTATTTTATAATCCGGCATTTTATGAGATATGGTAAACATATTGGATAAAAATATTTTAGCTTTTATTATAAAGCCAACCACCTTTATCCTACTTTTGTTTAATAATTAACGTTAATTATAATGATTACTTACTAAAAGTATATCTCTAATATTGGCTCAAATTATTTATAGAAAAAATTTTGCTTGTTATTCGCCGATAGCTTTCATACGATGGTAGTCATTCAAATTTATTAAAATAATCGGGAGCCATCATGCAAGAGATAGAGCTAAAGTTTTTGGTACCAGAGTCGCGACTGAAAGGTTTGATGCGCCAAGCACGAGTCAAGCCTTCTGAGGTGACACAACTGGCTGCCCATTATTATGATACTCCAGACCAACAGCTTGCAGAGGCAGGCATTGGCTTGCGTATCCGTAAAGAAGGCGATGCTTGGGTACAGACCATCAAAGCGGGCGGCGATGGCATTGCAGCACGCCTAGAGCATAATGCGGTACTAGATAATGAACAAGTACAAGCGATGCTCGATAATAATACGCTCATGCCTGATTTAACCATTTATAAAAACACCTCTGTCGCCCCTGCCCTGGCTGAATTTAAGCTAAAAAAACTGGCTAAAAATCTCACACGGCTATATGTGACCGATGTAGAGCGCACCACACGATTGCTAGTGGGTGATAGTGGTAGTGATGGTGATGCAAATAACCATGTCGAGATGGCGTACGATTATGGAGAAATTATTCACGGTAATGATGATACTCAGCGTGATGCTATTCAAGAGATTGAGTTTGAGCTGATATCAGGAGATATCGATTTTTTATTTGCAACCGCCAAAACTTGGTGTAAGCGCTACAAGCTTTGTTTGTCTACGGTAACCAAGGCTGAGCGCGGTGGTTTACTAATCACAGAACAGCAGCATAGTCCAGCTGTCCACGCTGACCTTGATCAGCTAAATATCGATAAGAAAATCAGTATGCCTGCCTTTGTGCGCGCAGCGGTACATAACTGTCTGTTGCAAATACTGCCCAATAGCAGCGCTATCGTCGCTGGCAGCGAAGAGGACGACCATGCATTACAACTATACATTGGTATTGTCCGCTTGCAAGCTGCCCTACAAGCATTTGCCAGCTATTCTGACGAAATCAATCCAGACTGGCTGCCGATACTACAACAAACAGCCATGTTATTGAATGAATATCGAGAGCTTGCCCATCTTGCCTCACATATAGAGCCTAATTTACAACAGCAAGGTGCACCTACAGTCGATTGGGCAACAGATATGGATGCACTGAATATTACTCCGAAAGATGCCATCTGTGCCAACGATTTTCAACTGACCTTACTTGAGCTGATCGCCTTTACCATGAGCGACCCAAGCCTTGAACCGAAGGCTGATCAACTCGCCATCGATAAACTGGCAAAAACCTTATCCAAACAGCAAGCAAAGCTTGGCAAAGCAGTACAAAAGCTACAGAGTAAAAAAGACCTTGGCTCAAATAACATTAATATAGAAAGCAATGATTTAAAAGATGATGATTTACAAAGTGTTGACTTAGAAGATAGTGACTTAGAAAACGTAGATTCAAAAAGTGACGATATAGAAAATATTGATCTAGACGATAATGAGGCAGAGCATGAGCTGCATGAGCAGTTAACCCCCTTACTTTATATCAGTGAGTTTGCCACGCCATTATTAGATAAGAAAAAGTCAAAAAAGAAAAAAGCCAAGAAGGAAAGCAAACGCTGGCTAAAATACTTAGCAAAAGCACAAAAGACTTTGAATAAATATCATAATCATAAAATGTACCAACAGCGCTATCAATTAAAGTCGAAGACAGATAGCAGTGCATTGTATGGCGCTGGCTGGTTTGCAGCCATGCTAGTGAGAGACCTTAAGCGCACAGAAAAACACTTGGCTAAAGTGACAGACAGCTCCATATTTCGGTAAAAATGCTCTTATAGTCGATTCAATTTAAAATAAACTAAGCTTAGAATAAAAAAGACAGCTCACTTTATATGGGCTGTCTTTTTTTGAGCGCTTGCTTTGAGGTACTTTTTTTAATTGAATGCTTAAACTCAACCATTTGAAAAACGTAATACTTCAACGTTAAGCATATTTCAAAAATTACTATCAGTTTTCTACATCTAGCACGTTTATAAGCTTAAGTATTTTATAAACCTAGCACTTTCATACGCTCACTAACTGGCTGATACGTTTTCTCGCCAGCAGGCTCAACAATGTTGCCAAATGGCATCTGTGCCACCAATTCCCAACTATCTGGGATA
>NZ_DKHR01000004.1:0-7106 GCF_002453835.1 Psychrobacter sp. UBA6739 | reverse complement strand
GCGAAAGTGGTGGGAGTGTGTCAAATAACCAGTGCCATTAGTTCACGGTCGCAGGTATCCCAATCGATAGAAGGTAGCGTCTTTATAGAAGATAAAAATGCTGTCCTATCTTTTTCTTCTGAGCGGTCGCTTTCTACCGCTGTATCGTTGTCGTTATTAGTATTTGCATCCAACTGTAATATAATCTCTAGCCGACTATCAACTTGTGCGCTGACCGTACTGGTGGTTAAGCTGTCAGGGGTAAAATTGATTTGTAGCCAGCCATCAGACGTATGAACCACGCCTTTGATACGTTGCCAGTTCGGTAGCGTTAATAACCAACTCTGTAACTCATCCGCTTTTAATATGTAGTACGCTGGCAGTCTCCAACCCGCCAACTGTAACTCTTGTTGTTTCTCATGATAACGATAAGGTAGCTCAATATCTGTGTCGGTCTGCGCATCATCTTTGTTTGTAAAAGCGTCGGATGACAAGGTGGTCGATATCGATAGGGCATTACTCTGTGGTTGCAAGCTAGTAATCGATTTTTGAGGGTGAACAATATTGACTGTGCGTTGTTTCGAGATAACCTGACTGGGCTTGGTTAGCTGAGTTTTCAGCTCTGACACGCTTGATTTTGATAAAAGAATATTGGATGAGTCATTTGTATCATGAGATATCAGCTCAGATGCTGCCCAAATAATTTTTACCTGTGCATTTAGCTTGGCTATCCATTGTTGCAGTGCTTGTTTTTCGTCAGCGCTTAATTGAGTATAGCGATTAATGACCAACACATCGGCATCACGGACATGCGCTTGAAAACCGTCATGATGACGATGTTTATCTTGCTGCCATTGCACGCCACTCAGTACCGTTATTACTGCTTGCATATTGAGCGCTGTTTGCCAATGCGGTGCACTAAGCTGCATGATAAGCTCACGTGGATGAGCAAGCCCTGTGGGTTCGATGAGTAACCGCTGTGGATGATGCTCACTAAGTAGCCGACTGATAGCAATTTGTAATGGCAGCTGACTGGTACAACAAATACAGCCACCACTGACTTCGCGTATCGCAGTATTATCTTGCTCAGGCTTACTATCTTGCGCGCTTGCCAGCAGCGCACCATCAATACCGATACGACCAAATTCATTGATTAGTAATGCCCAGCGCTCATCGGCAGGTTTCATAGCAAGCAGCTGATTAATCACTGTGGTCTTGCCAGCACCCAAAAACCCTGTCACTAAGGTGCAGGGTATGTTTTGAAAAATAATAGGTTTTTTCACAGAGACACTCATCATATAGGCCGTATTTGTGAGTAATCAAACACGACCTATATTAAAAGGAAATGATATTAGCGTGTGTCCTCAATTCAATCGATAATCGAAACTTTCAAAATGAGGACACACATAGTCAAAAGTTACTCACTTTTAACGGTTTCTACTTCAGCTTCGTCAGGAACGAATACATAGCCTACACCCCAAACGGTTTGGATGTAACGCGCTTGTGAAGGGTTGTCTTCAATCAAACGACGCAAACGTGATACCTGTACGTCGATAGAACGCTCCATCGCACCCCATTCACGACCACGCGCAAGGTTCATCAATTTATCGCGTGTCAACGGCTCACGTGGATGCTGCACCAGTGCTTTTAGCACCGAAAACTCACCTGTCGTTAAAGTGACAACATTGCCGTCACGTTTAAGCGTACGTGTCGATAAATCAAGCGTCCACGGTCCAAACTCAACCACTTCAAGCTGATGGCTTGGTGCGCCAGGCAGCTCGCGATTTTGACGACGTAATACCGCTTTGATACGAGCCAACAGCTCTTTTGGGTTAAAGGGTTTTGGCAGATAATCATCGGCACCCGCTTCAAGACCAGCGATACGATCGGCATCACCACCTTTAGCTGTCAGCATAATGATAGGGATGTCACCATTGTCTTCGCGTAGACGCTTACAGATACTGATGCCGTCTTCGCCTGGTAGCATCAAATCGAGTACCACCAATGAGAAAAGCTCACGCTGCAACAGCTTATCCATTTGGCTACCATCATGAGCGGTACGGACGACAAAACCGTCGTCTTCTAGAAAGCGCTGTAATAAAGAGCGCAAGCGTGCATCGTCATCAACGACTAAAATTCGTTGAGTTAAGGTATCAGGGCTGTTATTTTCAGACATACAGGCATCCTCTTATAAAAATTATTATTAGTAGAAATTATCGTTAACAGTCAAGGCTAAAGGTTATATCATCAAAATGATATAAAAAAATACGGTGTCAGGCTCGTTGAGTCTACTATTTATAGTATTTTAACGTGCTTTCCTCATCGCTAAATTATCTTGAATCGACTATACAAAAAAACCTGAGCAAAAAAACTGTCTTTATTCAATGAGTGTTCAAAAGTAAAGGTCCGTCTCAATCCATCATAAATTTGAATACTATTGTTCAATGCGTCAGCACGTACCAATATTTGCGCCTTCGATACTTTAGTGTATAAGATTGCACCACTAATTGCATCACCCATCAGGACAAATGCTGTATGCGTTTGTTTAACAAAGCGACAGAACCTATGATATGAGACGATTTTCGTCATAAAACTAGCGATAAATAACGAAAAGATAAAAAGGATTTTTATTCATGCAGCTTTTGCTATAATGCAAAACTACATTTCTCAACGATTGATACGTCTATGAGTAGCACTGATACCTTAACGCCATCTCAAACCTCGACAAATGCACAGGTTTTGGATGCAACCACACACGCGAATATTCACGACAAGCTTGCTCGCGCGCTTGGCATTAAGACTGCTCAAGTCAATGCGTTTGTCAAACTTTACGATGAAGGCGCGACCGTTCCGTTTATTGCCCGTTACCGTAAAGAAAAGACGCAGAATCTTGACGATGCGCAATTGCGAGCTTTAGAGAAGTCGCTCAATTATGAGCGCGATATGGCAACCCGTCGCCTCAAAATTACCGAGCTGCTCAGCACGCAGGGCAATTTGACTGACGAGCTACAGACGCGTATCGATAATGCGACGTCGAAACTTGAGCTTGAAGATATTTACTTGCCATACCGCCCGCGTCGCCGCTCTCCTGCCGCCAAAGCACGTGCTGCTGGTCTTGATGTGGCAGCGCAAGCCGTCTTGACGCAAGAAATCACGCCGACCGATGCGCTAGCAGACTATCAAGTACAATCTAGCATTACCGATGATAGTGGTAATGAGATCGAAGTTGATTTTAGCGATATCACCAAGCAACTTGCTGGTGTACAAGCCATCATCGTTGATGAATGGACACAGGCTTTGGCTTTGCTAGACAACTTGCGCAGTGGCTTTGCCAAGACGGCCAGTATCGTATCTGCCGTTGCCAGTGAGGAAAAACGCGAAGTCGGCGAGAAATTCAAAGATTACTTCGAGCATAGTGAAAGCCTTGCGCGTCTGCCGAATCATCGTTTATTAGCGATGCTACGTGGTCGTCAAGAAAACGTCTTAGGCCTCAAAATAGAAGGCGAAGACGCACCCTTTATCGAAAAAATTATTAAGCATTTTGACGTTGATACAAAAGCTCCAGCCGAGCGTCAAGAGTTTTTGACAGAAGCGGCGACGAGTTTGTGGAAAGACAAATGGCGTCCGCATATTGAACACCGTTTATTGACAGAAAAACGTCTGACCGCTGAAGCTGACGCGATTGACGTGTTTGCTAATAATTTACAGCACTTATTAATGTCAGCGCCTGCCGGTCGTAAAGTGATTTTAGGTGTTGATCCTGGCATTCGTCATGGCGTAAAAATGGCCATCGTCGATGCTCAAGGTCACGTTATGTTAGACAGTGAAGACAAGCCTGTCGTCGCAACCGTTTATCCATTTGCCCCTGATAATAAAATGGATGAAGCCAAAAAAGTCATCGATGAATTATTAAGTACTTACAACGTTGATTTGGTGGCTATCGGTAATGGTACGGCGAGCCGCGAAACAGATGCGATGATTAAAGAAATTTTGGCTGCCAACTCTGAATTACAAGCCAAATCAGTTATCGTCAATGAGTCAGGTGCGTCTGTTTATTCAGCCAGTGAGCTTGCCACTGATGAGCTTGGTAATTTAGACGTTTCTGTACGCGGTGCGGTTTCTATCGCCCGTCGCTTGCAAGACCCTTTATCAGAATTGGTCAAGGTTGATCCAAAAGCCATTGGCGTTGGTCAATATCAGCATGATGTCAACCAAACGCAATTGGCAGATAGTCTTGATAAAGTCACGCAAGATAGCGTAAATGCGGTTGGCGTTGATGTAAATACTGCAAGCCCTGCTATCTTGACACATATCGCTGGTTTGAATAAAAACGTCGCGCAGCAAATCGTGACCTATCGTAAAGAGCATGGTGCTTTTGAAAGTCGTGAATCATTAAAAAACGTTCCACGCTTAGGCGCTAAGACCTTTGAGCAAGCAGCAGGCTTCTTGCGTATCCATGGTGGTAGTAATCCTCTTGATGCCACTGGTGTGCATCCAGAAAGCTATGCGCTGGTCGATAGCTTATTGGCACAAACTGGTAAAGCATTGCCAGAAGTCATCGGTAATGACGGCGTACTAAATACGATCGATACTACTGTATTGGCTGCTAATGATGACAATATTAGTGTAACTGCTATCATCGATGAGCTAGCCAAACCAGCACGCGACCCACGTCCTGAGTTTAAGACTGCTAACTTCCGTGAAGACGTTAACAGTATTAAAGACTTGAGTGAGGGCATGCAGCTTGAAGGCGTGGTGACCAATGTGACAGCCTTTGGTTGCTTCGTTGATGTTGGCGTCCATCAGGATGGTTTGGTACATATCTCACAAATGGCCAATGACTTTGTCGCTGATCCGATGAACCGCGTCAAGCCTGGCGATATTGTTTCGGTACGTGTCATCTCTATCGATGAAAAACGTGGTCGTATTGGCTTTAGTATGAAGCCAGAATCTGAAAAGCCTGCGCGCCCAGCAGCGAAATCGGCTGAAAGTACTGGTAATGATGAGAAAGTCAGTCGTCCACGTAGCGATCATACAAATAGCAAACGCCCAAACAGTAGCCGTCCAGCGACTGATAAGCGCCCGTCGAAATCTCGCGGTAATCGTCAGGATAAAGACAATGCTAATAACGATCGTAGCAAAGCGCCAAGGGCTGATAAAGCAGAAGCACCTAGCAAAATGGGTACGCTTGGGGCGCTGTTACAGGAAGCTGGCGTGACTAAAACCAAAAAATAGTTAATGTTAATAGTGATAAAAAAGGCAGCCATTAGGCTGCCTTTTTTATGGAATGTATCTAAAGATAGAAATTGTTAATGAACACTGATAACTGCTCAAACCTAACTCGCTGAATAACCTCTTTTCAATGATTTCAGCTAACAGCGGGATTTGTATCGTATTCTATAATTCTTCTGTGGCTTCTTCAGCTTCTTGTAATTCTTCTTGTGTGTCTAACGAGTCTTCTTCTTGCATCGCTTCTTCAGAATCTTGAATCACCTCTTGTTCGGCAGCCATTGCTTCTCGCTCCGCTTGAAGCTCAGTAGTCATCGGCTGTTGCTCAGCACTGTTGTTAACGTTTGCTCTTGAGATAATCTGTGTCTCACTAATCTGAAATGGGCTAGATTGATTGTCTGCTGAGGCATTATTTGTATTGTCAACTTCCATCTCAAGTGTGGTGGCGGTAGCCGCTGCTTGCACATCTACTGCCGCAGTATCAGCAGGTGCTGCCATCGCCAAACTTGGGATAGTGAGCGCAGCGCCAATCAGTAGCGATAAAGATAGAGTACTTTTTTTCATTAATCAATTCCTTAATTTACAATCTTATAATGTCAGCTTAAAAAATTTCAAACTTGACGCTTATGTTGCTAACTGCTGTATACAGCCGTTGCATATTACACATTCATTTAGTAATTCAAATCTATATATTTAATATATCTAACATTTAATTGATAGACAAAATAAAATCATGATAACCATTAAGAGACTATCATGATGGATTTGGATAAAGAGCTTTATAAGCTGACCTAAATCAGTGATAAAAATCTAAAGGGGAGAATACCAATTAAACAAGCGTTAGTTCAGTAGTCCATAGATTAAAATTCTAACAGACGGATGTTAGCAGGTGACTTTGTGCAACTATTGTATGGTTATTGTCAGATAGGAAAATAGCATTATTTTCTACTTTCCCATCTCTAATTTTCCTATCTCTAATTCTTATACCAATGATGTCTCAACGAATCTCGTTCGTCTGTATTTCATTAAAGTCTTATTCAATAACGATATACTTGCCAGTGTTTGGATCAATGACGCGTTGTTGAGTGCTGCTACTAGGAACACGAATGACTGGGAAGGTTTGATTGATTTCAGTATTTTCGATGACATCCGCATCTGCTTCTTCACCAACGATTACAGTACGGTTAGCCTCGTCTTCGATAGCAATGGCTGTACCTGACGCTGTGTTTACTCGCTTGATTTGATCTTTCGGTACGATGATGACTTCTTTGACACTATATTTAGTAGGGCGGATAACACGTGTGGTTTCAACGATGACAGGCTCTACACGGCGATCTTCGATAATCGCGAGTTGTGCTTCTGGTGCTGTAGCTTCTTTTGTTTCGCTCATAATAGGCGTTGGAAACTTGGCACCGAAGTGGTTATCGCACTGCTGCATGCTTAAGCGTACTGGATTGCCAGCCTTATCCATATAGACGTTGACAGGCATATCAGCGGCGATAGGGACGTATTTTCCAACCAATGCTCCCGAAACACCATAGCGACCATTTGACTGCCCAACCCCTAAATCACAAGCACCTGCTGAGTAATCACTGGCTGTTAAGTTGTTTGCATTGACCACTGTTTGAGGAATCATTACTTCAGACAAGCGCATTTTTTTGACAGTCGCTTCACCTGCTTGGCGCTTTGGGTTTTGATAAGTATAAGGGATATAAAATTTGGCCGAACCGTCTTTGACAGCGGTGACACACTCCTCATAACTGTCATAGCCAACATTACCGTGGCTATCGGTAGTCATAGCAGCGTTAGCAGAGCTTGCAAACATAGCAAGACTGGATGTTATCACGGCAGCGGTCAATATATTTATTTTCATTGTTATAGTCAGTCTTTTATAAATA
>NZ_DKHR01000037.1:107996-144201 GCF_002453835.1 Psychrobacter sp. UBA6739 | reverse complement strand
CGTATCAAGGCAGTTTTTTTGTTTAGCTTGTTAAATTCTCACAGCAAATAACTTTGTAGGATAAAATAATAAGATATAAATTATAAAGCAAGCCCTAACGCCTTTTCACGCTGATCTGAGATTGTTAAATAAGCCGTAATCCATTCTAAAACTGCTTTGATCTTATGCGATTGTCCCGAAGAAACAGGATAAGTCACATAATAGCTGCCGCGACCCTTTGCCGCATAATCCCACGCCATGACTAAAGCGCCTGATTGTAGCTCGGGTTCAACCAAACGCAACGGCACCAAGGCTATACCATAGCCCAGTAAGGCGGCAGAAATGCAGGCATGAAAAGTCTCAAAACGCGGACCTACAAAGGTGCCATCGACGCTGATATCTTGTTGCTTAAAATACTCATACCACGCACTTAAACGCGAGCTTATTTGCAATAATACATAGTCATTTAAACACTTGGCACTCGGTGTTTTATCTTGCAGATACTGCGGCTGACAGACCGCAACGCAGTATTCATCGAACAATTTTATGGCCTCCATATTGCCCCAAATGCCATCACCGTATAAAAAAGCAATATCGGCATTTTGGTCTTCAGAAAAAAACGGCCCTGCCAGCTCTTTGATATCTAAATTAATGAGCGGATATTCTTGACTAAAGCCACTGAGCGCTGGAAGCAACCAACGGGCACAAAATGTCGGATGCGAGACTATTTTCAGCAGTTCAGTATTACTGCTATGCGACATCAAATTGGTGGTCGCCACCTCGATATGTTTTAAAATCTCTAACACTTCAAGATAATATGACTTGCCAGCAGGGGTCAATGAAATCCGGTGCGGCGTCCGATAAAACAAAGACAGGTTTAGCATCTCCTCTAGCTGCGCCACTTGCTTACTGATGGCGCTTTGGGTCATGTGCATCTCTTGCGCGGCATTGGTAAAACTCAAATGACGGGCAGCGGTCTCAAAACATTGCAGCGCCGTCGTCGATGGATATCGTCTAAAGGCTAATGGTTTATTGGTGTCTGTTTTCATAGATTGCTTTTCTTTTATTCCATCTTATTAAAATATCAATAACTCTTTAAAATCACGTTATCAGGCATCCCTAGCCGATGGCGTCATCATACCTATATTCAAGCTTAAATAGCGATACCTCACTATAAGCACTATGTAACTGACACTGATGTCATCGTCTGATTTACTTAAGCATGAATTTGACAGTCCATGTAATTGTTCAGTCGATGCAGTCGCTAATTTTAAAGACTCTCGTACAAAAAATACCATCAATTCCTGATAAAATAGTAGGGTCTGATGATAGGCTCTGACATACCGCAACTGACTTGCTATCTTGCCCTCCTCTTTTTCATCATTACGACCTATGCCGCCGTTATTCTTAAACTTATGAATTATTTTTCAGCTAATTTGCACTATTAGCGCCTTCTTTATTTGTATTGGATCATATGAAACATAACCTTGAGGTGAGCGCAAATGCTCGCCGAACTCAGTATTTTCAAGTATTTTTGATGGGCGTCAGCGCCTTTATTATGAATACCACCGAATTTGTCCCCGTTGCCATATTAAGTGACATCGCCCAAGATTTTTCCATCACTACGGCTGAGACTGGCTGGATGTTGACACTGTATGCGTGGATTGTCGCGGCGATGTCATTGCCATTGATGCTACTTACCAGCCGATTTGAGCGTAAAAGCTTACTCTTGGGCTTATTTGTGGTATTTATTGCCAGCCATGTATTGTCCGTATTTGCTTGGAGCTTTGATGTATTGCTGATTAGCCGCGTGGGTATTGCACTCTCGCATGCGATATTCTGGTCCATCACCGCAGCGATTGCGATACGCGTGGCGCCAGAAGGCAAAAAAGCACTGGCACTTAGTGTACTTGCGACCGGTACTTCACTAGCGATGGTGCTTGGCGTGCCATTAGGGCGCTTGGTCGGTCAATGGTTTGGCTGGCGGGCAACCTTTGGCGGTATTGGCGTGCTTGCTTTTATCGTGTTTATCTTGCAAGCAAGGCTATTGCCGACGCTACCAAGTATGTTCGAAGGCTCATTTAGAAAAATCCCAGAACTGCTCAAAAACCCTTTATTGGTCTGTCTGTATCTGCTGATTTTACTGGTCTTTACCGCCCACTATACTGCTTATTCTTATATCGAGCCTTTTATGCGCCAAGTCGGCGCCGTTAGTGAAAACGCCGCGACGGTTGTATTGCTATTATTTGGAGTAGCAGGGATTGCAGGCAGTGTTATTTTTAGCCGTTGGGGTGATCGTTTTAATACCAGATTGATGCTGATATCTATCATATTAATGCTGTTATCTATGCTGGTGCTCTTATTTGCCGTGACTTCTATCTGGGCGCTGAGTTTCATTGCATTACTGTGGGGCGCGGCGCTGATGCTGCTGATTATCTCTATGCAAGCCAAAGTCATCATGGTCGATGTCACGGCGCAAGACATGCTGATGTCGATGTTCTCAGGCATTATTAACTTAGGCATTGGCGCCGGTGCGCTGTTTGGTGGTTATGCCGTAACGCATATTTCAATATCAAGCGTAGGCTATGTTGGTGCCGCTATCGCCAGTGTGTCACTGCTACTGATGTTATTTATGATAAAGCGCTTTCCTGAATTAAGCTGAAGACTTGGTTAGCTAAAAACTTGATAGTAAATAAGCATAAAAAATGCCAGCCACTTAAATAGGCTGGCATTTTGCTTTCTCGTTCATTTAAAAATAAGAAATAAGCCACCCATTTAAAAATTCACTTTACCGCGCAAGGCTTTTGTTTTGCCGCGCTGGGTCTTTTGATCCACGCGTTTACGCTTAGCATTTCTGCTAGGTTTAGTCGGCTTTCTGGTTTGATTGACATGAGTGGCTTTTATAATAAAGCTTTGCAGCCGCTCAAAGGCATCTATCTTATTGCACTCTTGCGTACGAAACTGCTGCGCTTTGATGACCAGTACGCCTTCTTTGGTGATTCGGCTGTCTTTACTGTCTAATAAACGCTGCTTAATGACATCACTCAGGCTTGAGGCATGGATATCAAAACGCAGATGAATCGCAGATGAGACTTTATTGACATTTTGCCCGCCAGCACCCTGCGCACGTATCGCGCTAATTTCTACTTCATTGTCATTAAGGATAATGGTATTACTAATAAAAATCATAGAGCTCTTTTTAAATCATAAATAAGTATGATGAATAATAAACCATTATTTGCTTACCTGCTACTTCGTCAATAACTAATCTAATAGCTGAAGACTACGCTCAATCACTGGCGCGTCTACCATTTGACCATCTATCTCAAACACTGCCTGTCCACTGCGCTCATACTCCTCAACCACACGCTGAGCAAATGATAGCTCACTCTCTGTCGGCTTAAGGGCGCGCTGCACAACAGCCACTTGTTTGGGATGAATACACAGCATTCCTGACATACCCATCTGTGACCATAAACTTACTCGGGCGCTTAGTCCTATCTCATCATTAAAATCAGGATAAACAGTATCAATCGGTGGGGACAATTGGTGCACTTTTGAAGTTAGAATAAATTGATAGCGGATTTGATTGGCGATGACATCCGCAGCAGGCGTACCTACTTGTACCCGCAAATCATTGCATAAATCTAAAAAACCATAACTAAACGCGGCTAACCCAACTGCTTTTGCCATACTATCGAGTTGATACAATCCAATGGCATTCTCAATCAAGGCAATTACAGAAAAATTAGTAAGCTGGTGCACGCTCTCAATATCTGATCCTTGCTCAGCTTTAGCTAGTAACACGCCAGCTAAATTTGGCATTTTTTGACAGAGCACTATATCTTTGAAAAATTCTTCGCTACCTGCCTTATTGATACGCACCCAAATCGGCTGATAATCTGCACTATCATGATATTGTTGTAATGCTTTTCGGGCGTCTGCTTTATCTTCTGGCGCAACAGCATCTTCTAAATCGACAATAACCGCACCTGCGCCACTAGCAAAGGCTTTCGCTACTCTGTCGATGCGAGTCGCTGGCACGAATAGCCATGTTTTATTTTGAGAAATTATATTTATTTTATGATTGATCACTGAATTCATGCTTGATTCCCATATTATTCAAGTAGCTGTTAATACCTTTATTATGCCACTATATTGCTGATCCCCATTCAAAATTAGCCATTCATTCTATAGCACAAAACTAAGGCTACTTAGATATTCAATCGAAAATCAAATCAAAAAAAACTGCCTGGAAATAAATCTCATGCAGTTCTTAATAGTAAATTGTTTTTTAACTTGTATTCTAAGTCTTCTAACTGGCTAAGCCAACATACCACCATCGACAACGATAGTCGCGCCCGTGGTATAACTTGATGCATCAGACACTAGATATAATACCGTGCCAGCCATCTCGTCAGGATCCGCAACACGTCCGAGTGGAATAGCATGTAGTGCCATTTTTAACACTTTATCATTAGTCGTCAAAGCAGAGGCAAACTTGGTATCGGTTAGACCCGGTAGTAAAGCATTGACGCGGATATTGAGTGGGCCACATTCTTTGGCAAAAGCTTTAGTCATGCTAATAACAGCTGCTTTGGTGATTGAATAAATACCTTGCTTATCGCCAGCTACTAAACCATTGACCGATGCAGTATTCAAGATGACACCGCCACCTTGCTCTTTCATCATTTTGCCAGCAGCAGTCGACATAAAGAAGTAACCGCGAATATTTACCTCAACCGTCTTATCAAAAGCGGCTAAATCCGTATCTAAGATATGACCATAATATGGGTTGGCTGCAGCGTTATTAACTAAGATATCGATTTGGCCAAACTCGCTTTTGATATGCTCAAAAATCGCATCAATCTGTGCCATCTCGCCCACGTGGCAAGCAAAGGCACTGGCTTTGTGACCATCTGCGATGATGCTATCCGCGACTTCTTGGCAAGCATCAATCTTACGGCTAGAGACGATCACGTGCGCGCCTCTTGAAGCCAATAAACGAGCAATAGATTCGCCAATACCGCGGCTAGCGCCAGTAACCAAAGCAACTTTACCGGTTAAATCAAATAAATCTTTCATCATTGTTCCTTATATTTTTATCAACTTTATATTTTTATCAACTTTATATTTTCAATCATTCTTGAGCGCTGAATTCATCTATCCAAAACAGGTATCTAAAATTGGATAACTAAACGCAGGTAATCGCTGTCATATCTAACAGCGATTATTGAGCACCAACGAATTGAATAATAAGCGCTCAATTGTCACGGTTACGCTAGCATACCACCATCAAGTGTAAAGGCATGACCGTTCATAAAGGTACTCTCATCGCTTGCAAGCCATGCAATTGCGGCAGACACTTCGTTAACGTCTCCCAAACGACGCATCGGACTGGCCTTAACCGTTGCTTGCTGCGTACGCTCATCCATCGTTGCCATGGTATTGCGTACCATTGGCGTATCGATGAAGCTTGGGCAGACCGCGTTAAAACGAATATTGGCGCGCGCGTACTCATGGGCAGCGGACTTGGTCAGACCCATAACACCATGTTTAGCCGCGCTATAGGCTGAGATCATCGGTGCTGAACGCAAGCCAGCAATAGATGCTACGTTGATCACATGACCACCACCATTAGGTAGCATACAGTTGACGGCGGCGCGCATACAGTGCCAAACACCTTTTAAATTCACGGCGATATTGCGATCAAAGTCCTCATCGCTTAGCTCATGCATCGGCGCAGGCTTATGGTCGATACCAGCATTGTTTACCACCACATCTAGACCGCCAAGCGTTTCCACTGCAAAGTCGAACAACGCACGTACTTCATCACCGCTGGTCACTTCTACTTTTTTAAATACGACACTGTTGCCAGCGTCTTGAGCTTGCTGGGCAACCGCAGCCCCCATCTCTTCTGCCATATCACCGATCACGACTTTTGCGCCGCGACTGGCTAGTAATAGCGCGCTTGCTGCACCGATACCAGAGGCACCGCCAGTAATCAAAATTCGTTTGCCCGTTACATCTGATGCAATTCCGTTTGTATTCAGTGTCATGATCTATCCCTCTACCTTAAGTACCAGTTTGCCGAAATTCTCACCTTTAAAGAGCATCATCAAGGTATCTGGGAACGTCTCAATACCTTCAACGATATGGTCTTTTACTTTCATATCACCTGACTGAATCCAGCCAGCGATGTCTTTCATGGCGACTGGATATTCTTTGATATTGTCAAAGACAACGATGCCTTCCATACGAGCACGATTGACCAATAATGATAAATAGTTCGATGGGCCTTTGACTTCTGTGGTGTTGTTATACTGACTAATCGCACCGCAAATAACGATACGTGCATGCAGGTTTATTTGTGTGAGCACGTCATTCAGGATATCACCGCCTACGTTGTCAAAGTACACATCGACGCCATCAGAACAGGTTTTCTTCAGGGCTTTTTTCACATCTTCGTTTTTGTAGTCAATCGTTGCATCGAACCCAAGCTCATCGACTAAGAATTTACATTTCTCAGCACCGCCCGCGATACCAACAACACGGCAGCCTTTTATTTTGGCAATTTGACCAACTAAGCTACCAACGGCACCAGCAGCGCCAGAGACAACCACTGTCTCGCCCGCTTTTGGCTGACCTGTTTTTAGCAAACCAAAATACCCTGTCATGCCCGGCATACCCAATACGCCCAAGTAATAAGACAATGGCGCCAGTTTTGGATCAACTTTATACAGATTAGCACCATCACTGACGGCATAGGACTGCACGCCATCGTGACCTGCGACATAGTCACCAACGGCAAATTTCTCATGCTTACTTTCAATCACTTCGCCTACCGTACCGGCGCGCATGACTTCACCAATCTGTACTGGTGCGATATAAGATTTGGCATCGTTGAGCCAGCCACGCATCGCCGGATCGATAGAGATGTATTCAACTTTAATCAGTAGCTGACCATCGGTGATAGTCGGAATTTCTGTCTCGGTATAATCCCAAGTCTCGGCACTAGGCTCGCCTACTGGTCTTGCTTTTAATCGCCATTGTTTATTCATTTTTGTCATGTCTCTTTCCTTAGAGTTGTCCTTAGAACCAGTCTGTTTGCATATCAGTGCAAACCGAGTTGGTATTGGTTAATAATTCGATGTCGCGTTTAACTAATGGTAATTCCCAATCAATGAAGTATTTGGCCGCTTGTATCTTGCCTTTATAAAAATTCTGTTGCTCAGCATCTTGCGTGGTACTTAATAGCTGCTCAGCTTTACTCGCTTGACGAATCCAAATCCAGCTCAGCACAATCGAGGCAAAGATATTCATGAGTGCTTGCGCGTTGCCCGTCAATGTCACTGCTTCTTCGGTTTGTAGAACTTTGCTGAGATGCACCAATACTTCATGCAAGTGACCCATGTAAGGCATCAGCTTACCTGCAAGTTGGGCGCTCTCAGGTGTAGTGATACTTTCCAAATCTTGTGTGATTTCACGTTTTAGGATTTGAATGCCCAGACCACCTTTTTGCCACAACTTACGAAATGACAAATCCAATGCCTGCACACCATTCGTGCCTTCATGGATGGGGTTCAGGCGATTGTCACGCCAGAACTGCTCAGCCTGATACTCACGCGTATAGCCTGCACCGCCCAATACTTGGATACCTAAATCATTGGCTTTTGGCCCATACTCAGATGGCCATGCTTTTAGTACTGGCGTGAGCAGGTCTAATAACTCTGTTAGCTCATTTTTTAGGGTTTCGTCTTCACAAGTGTTGATACGGTCAATCAGGTTTGAGCCATATAGACATAATGAAATGCCGCCTTCAGAGTACGCTTTTTGCGCCAGTAGCATGCGCTTTACGTCACCATGATTGATGATGGCAGTTGCCGCATCTTCAGGCTTGTTGTTCGGGGCGATTCTACCTTGCATTCTGTCTTTGGCATAATCAAGTGAATACTGATAACCACGATAGCCCACCATTGACGCGCCAAAACCGACAGCAATACGCGCTTCATTCATCATTTTGAACATATAGCGCAGGCCGAAATGCTCTTCACCGATCAGATAACCATAACACTCGCCTTCGTCACCGAAGCTCAATGCCGTCGACGTCGTGCCTCTATAGCCCAGTTTATGAATGAGTCCTGTTAAATGTACGTCATTGCGTTCGCCGACCGATGCATCCTCATTTAAGCGATACTTGGGCACAGCAAATAAAGAGATACCTTTGACGCCGCCCGGACCGCCCGGCACTTTGGCCAATACGAGATGGAGGATATTGTCAGACAGCTCATGATCGCCGCCTGAGATATAAATCTTGCTGCCTTTGACGCGGTATGAGCCATCGTCTTGTTTTACCGCAGTGGTTTTGATATCAGCAAGTGACGAACCTGCATGTGGCTCGGTTAATGCCATGGTTCCGGTGAATTCACCTGTCAGCATGCGCGGCATAAAGGCAGCTTTAATCTCATCGCTAGCAAAATGTGAAATCACATTAATCGCAGCAGTGGTCAAAAATGGATAAGCGGTGGTTGAAGGATTGGCAGCCATAAAATAACCTGCCACGGCCGTCATCACTGTCTCAGGCAACTGCATACCGCCGTCTTCAAAACTATAACGACCAGCGATAAACCCTGACTCGCGGAATGCATCAAAAGCCACTTTTACATCGCTTATCATGCTGACTTTTTTGCCATCAAACTGTGGCTCATTCTTGTCTGCTACGTGGTTATGCGGCAAAAATAACTGGGTCGCAATTTTATTAGCCGTATCCAATACAGCATCAAATGTTTCGCGGCTATGCTCTGCAAACTTAGCATGCTTGGTTAAATTTTCAGTGCCCAATACATCATATAATTGGAACGGTAACTCAAAGTCATTGATTAGCGTATCTGCTGCCATAGTATTCTCGTTAACTGATTAAATTTGGTTATCAATCGATATTAATCTAATTTAACGCCTTACCGTATTGTCATTTATGACATAATTATGGTCAAATACGACATAAATAGCGTTTATATTTCGAGAATTCAGATAAAAAATTGATATTTTTGGTCAGAAAATTAAATTGTGCTTAGCACCGCGAAAGGAGAATAGACATCCATGCCCTACTTCAAACCCTTCAAAGTCATCATCATTGGATTCGATGGTGTGCTCGGCAGTGCATTGACAGGTGCATTAGATTTATTCTCATTTACGGGTGTCAGTTGGCAACGATTTTTAGATGAGCCAGTAGAGCCAAGATTCAACGTGCAGATAGCAAGCGTTGGTGGCGTGGATATCAGATGCAGCAACCGCTTAATCATGCAAGCGCACTGCGATATTCAGGACGTGGCCGAGTGCGACTTGCTATTGATTCCGACGATTGGTGATTCAATTGATAAGACACTGAGCCAAAA
Organism: Psychrobacter sp. UBA6739; assembly: GCF_002453835.1. NCBI lineage: Bacteria > Pseudomonadati > Pseudomonadota > Gammaproteobacteria > Moraxellales > Moraxellaceae > Psychrobacter > Psychrobacter sp. UBA6739. Next base: position 134,827 of record NZ_DKHR01000037.1, on the reverse strand, counting down.
TGCAGATTTGATACCCCATCTAACGCGGTTGGCAGACACCAAGTCAGATATAGCCAGCAACTGTAGCGGTGCTTTCTTTTTGGCAAAAGCAGGATTATTAGATAATAGAATCGCCACCACGCACTGGGGTTACGCCAGTAAATTCAAGGCAGATTTTCCACTCGTTGACTTACAAGAGAACCAGTTTGTCACTCACTCAAAGAGCAAGTCAGAAAGCCAGTCGGGTAATATATTTTGTGCGGCGGGTGGTAGTGCATTTTTTGACTTAGGATTGTTATTGATCGAGCGCTATTGTGGACATGAGATTTCTACACAAGTAGCCAAAACCCAAATTATCGATAGTAAACGAGGCAGTCAGAACAGCTATACCAATGTGACCTTGCACAAACCTCATTCAGACCAACTGATCAAGCAAGTACAAGAATTCATTGAGGAAAATTTTTATCAGACTATTCAGGTGAGCGGGTTGGCTGCCATGGTCAATATCACCCCGCGGACGCTAAACAGACGCTTTCAGTCTGCTGTTGCTATGCGCCCGATTGAGTATATTCAGGCCGTCAGAATTGAGCAGGCAAAACGCCTTCTAGAGTTAGGCGATGTGACCATAAAATCGCTTGCCGATAAAGTAGGTTATGATGATATCTCTTCATTCACGCGTCTATTTAAACGTGTGACAGAGCTGACGCCTAAAGAATATCAAGATAAGTTTTCGCGGTTGGCTATTTAAAAAGGACAGTGATTAACGTTTAAGCATTTTGCCACAAACCTTCTACTTGGATAGCATTAACCTTAATAGTTGGGTAATCGGTAAATGCTAACTGATAGCCGCCATTTGTATTAGGTATAAGCTGGCAAGTTGCTCCTAGCGGAAAGCTGTATTTTTTGCCGATATGACCAAAAGGCATGCCGCTATAAATCGGTAATCCTGTCAGCCGATGCAATTGACGAATCACCGTAGCCACATCATAACGCTTGTCATAACTGTCCTCCCCTGTACCAGACAGTGCCCCAAACACAATCGCTTGCTGACCTTTAAACGCATCAGCTAAATACAAATCATATAACATGCGCTCGATACGATAAGGTTGCTCGCCCACATCTTCTAAGAACACAATGCCGCCGTCAATACGTGGTATATACTCACTACCTGCCAGCGCTGATACCACGCTTAGATTGCCGCCCCAAATAGTGCCAGCTATCATTTTTGGCGCGCCATTTGTCAAAATACTCGGTAAATTTGGACTGGTTAAAGACGTGTCTGATATGTTGATAGTGAGGTTGGGATTAGTTAACGACTCAACAAACTGCCGACAGCTGATCTCATCAGGTTTGGCTTTGCCAAATTCACTATAGAGCATCGGTGCTGCGAGTGAGCTCATCGCTCCTTTTGCCAATAGCGCACACTGAATAGCAGTCACATCACTAAAGCCAGCCAGTATCGTGCCGCGCTCCTTCATAATACGTCCTAGCGTCGACCAATCAACCATCGGCAACAAACGCATGGCACCATAGCCGCCACGCACACCCAACAACAGCTTTGGAGCGGCTATCGCACCCGTAGCGATATTCTGTAAGTCACTCGCTCGCTGCGAATCCGTACCAGCAAACCGTAAATACTGACGATTGGTAATTGCAGGATTGTTTACTTTAAAACCCGCACAGGCCATACGCTCCAATGCCAATTGATTGCGGTCATCGCTACCCCCAACATTGGAGCTGGCAAACAGCCGCGTCTCAATCGTTGGCGTAATACAGCGTGTCTGCGTGAGTGACGGCTGTGAGGATGAACGCTCACCCAATAACGCGGTCGGCAAATCATCCTTGGTGAGCTGCGGACTATTATTAGGGTCGATAGGGCTGGCGGCAAATACCTGAGAAACACCTTGCGTGGCCAATGCCGCAGTACCCGCACTGACACCTACTCGACGCAAAAACTGCCGACGACTTAGCCCAGATGGCGTTTCAACCGTTGCATGACCATTTTTGTTTCTATCATCTGTTAATAACTGACTCTTAAAAACCATCTCTCTCTGCCACCTTATCATTTTTATTTTGATATATTTTTAACCCATCTTTATTTTTGTAATCTACTTGCTTAAACCACACAGCAGCATATTGTAAACACTTTTTTGGCTATGATAGTTGCCTAACCCTTGCCACTATTTAATTTTTCGCCATGCTAGCCATGATACACACCAAAAACCTAGCCCTATTGGCACATTCCGCGACTTTGTTGTAGTATGAGAATACCGATTTAGGTTAAATAAGGATAATAATAATGGCTGAGAAAGCGATTGATAAACAGAAAAAAGAGGACATATTGGACACCGATTTAGAGTACCTCATTAACGAAGAAGAAAAACTGCAAGAAAAGCTAGAAGACAGTAGCCATCTTGAGCGTTTTGCCAAAGATTTGATGCTATTCATGAGCTTGATTAAAGACTATTATCAAGGAAACTATCGCGATATTCCCTATAAAACCATTTCAGCAGGTGTGGTTGGACTGCTCTATACTCTCAATCCAATCGATATCATTCCAGATTTCATACCTTTTATCGGTCATATTGACGATGCGCTAGTCCTCACCTTTTGCTTGAAGTTGGTCGAAAAAGATTTGCAAAAATATCAAACTTGGAAGAAAAAACAAACCGCTACTGACTTAAAGAAAAACAAGTAACTTTGTACAAGCTAGCATCCTGAAATGATCGTTATAAAAAATGATCGTTATAAAAAGCCACGACTGACAATCAATGTATCAGCCGTGGCTTTTTTATTCATTAATAGCAATTATTTATGTGAGTTAATCTGGAACATCATAACGCGCTTTTTCTGGATTGAGACCGAACGAATAGACAAAGGTTGCAACGAGGCTATTGATAATAATAAACGGCAAATCGATAGCAGCATGCCCAAGCGCATAGCGACCAATCAGCCACGAGACAATCAGCATAATAATAAAGAAACCGCCTAAGTACGCCAAAATTGCAGGATGCTTTAGATTGTAAGGTTGCTCAGGTTCAGGCTTCTTATCAAGTACATAGGTTCTGATTGCCCAACCCGCTGCATAAGAAAATCCGCCCAATACCACGTAACTAAAAAAATTCATATTGCTTAACTCTAATGACATACGGTTTATAGCAAAACACTGTTTAAAATAACACTATCGATCATAAATTCTGTTTATGAGCCGTGCTTGCTTAAAGGCTCTCATCAACATTATCAATCACAATATTGGCATGTGGATTGGCTAAAATATCGGTATTAACATCATCACACTCGACACGATAGATGGTATTGGCACCGCGATAAATATAGGATAAGTATTCACTATCTAACAGTGGATCGATATTGGCATAGGCAGGCTTAACATGAGCCAGTACTAGCACTCGATCAGGACGCCCAATGACCGCATCGACATTGTCAGGGTCAATAGAGAAAAACTGCGGAATTTCGCTATTTTCAATCACTTCTAGCGGCTCAGCGTCATCCCAAACGCGCTTCGCACTTGCAGGCTCTTTCATCTGCATCACCCACGAGCCATCCTGTTGACTGATTTTTATTTGGGCAGGCTCGTCATGACTAACCGTGTAACAACCTTCAAAAACCGATAAGTCTGTCGCCGCTTCGACCGATCCAGTATCAGCTTGAATGTTGCTATCGTTACAAGCACTTAAAAATAGCGCGCTGCCCACCGCTATGCCGACTGGTAAGCACATCAGCCTTTTATAAAAAATGTTTGAGCGTAAGGACATAATAGGGTTATCCTGCATTCATGCATTAAACTTTTATGAAAATTGTCTTTAAAAAAACTATCTTTAAACAGTGATGATGACAATCTTGCGATTAGCATTATTTTTTAGGGCGTGTTTTCATCAACTATTGGCACTGTCGAATGATTTGCGCTACTAATTGACGCCAGCAAACTGCTGTTTTTTCTGCTGCGTAGTCAATACCGTTTGATACTGTGTCGCAACACAGCTCATTTTAACAGAAAATAGCAAGGTTACTATTATGATCTGTGCTTTTGGCGACTTTGTGCATTACGATTGCCCACATCAACGATAGATTTGTTATACTCATTCCCAAAATATAACGGAAGCGCTTGTGTAAAAACAACGCGAGCAAAATCCCTCCAACCCTCCCTATGTTTATCAATTTTTAGGTCACTAATTTTTTATGTCAGACAATCGCACCTCAGCGCAGCCATTCAACACCAGTAACGCGATGAATCCGTTGGCCGCCAAATCAAACACTACCGTGGCCTATACGGATGGTGCCTGTAAAGGCAATCCGGGCGCTGGTGGCTGGGGCGCACACCTCATTTTTAGTGATGGACGTACACAAGATTTGTACGGCGGTGATAAAGAGACGACCAATAATCGCATGGAGTTGATGGGCGCGATACAAGCATTGACCCATAGCCCGCTTGAGCACAACCTCGAGATTTGGACAGACTCAAGCTATGTCAAAAAAGGCATTACCGAATGGATAGAGGGTTGGAAAAAAAGAGGCTGGAAAACGGCAAGTAAAAAACCTGTCGCCAATCAAGACCTTTGGCAGCAATTAGATAAGCTGTGTCAACAGCGCGATGTTGACTGGCATTGGGTAAAAGGTCACGCAGGACATGCAGGCAATGAAAAAGCGGACGAGCTGGCAAACTTGGGCGTGACGTCCAGCAGTGAAGAATTATCGAGCATAGAGCCGCAAGACACGGCTAAAAAAAAAGGGCAAATAATGCCTAATACAGCGCAAAATGCTGCTCACAATGACTGGCTAAGTTTCGATCCACTGGGTCTGGATATGACAGATGATGAACTTGATGAAGATGTCATAGACACTGATAACGATACAAACCCTGCCGATGATATGATGAGTAAAGATGCTGTAATAGAAGCCGATCGCTATCAGCATAATGCTAGCAAACCAATGAGTAAAATAGAGATGCCGGAAACCCAAACGTCTATGACTGATGCGACGATAAATGATCATGTGCCTGCTACCGTTACTGGCATAGAAGAAGCTAATACACCAAAATTCGACGGCGACACCAGCCGTGCCAATCCGTATTTCATACCGCTGCTGCCCAAACCTATCCATCGTCATGAGTCTGATCGCCAGCTCATTATGGATACTGAAACCACAGGTCTTGATCCGTTAAAAGGCGACCGTATTATCGAAGTCGGTATCGTGGAGATGATCGGGCGTAAATTTACGGGTGAAAAGCTCCACGTTTATATCAATCCACAGCGCGGCATGGATGATGAAGTCATTCGTATCCATGGCATTTCCGAGGCATTTTTGACCGACAAGCCTACCTTCGATCAAGTTGCTCAGTCGCTCTATGATTTTATGGACGGCGCAGAAATCATCGCTCATAACGCCACCTTTGATATGAACTTCTTAAACATGGAGTTTGCCAAAGTTGGTATGAACGACTTTGCCGAGCGCGTACAAGTGACTGACTCGCTGGTCATGGCAAAGCAGCAATATCCTGGGCAAAAAAACACCCTAGATGCTTTAGTGCGTCGCCTAAATGTGGGGAAGCAAGATCGTACTTTTCACGGCGCCTTACTTGATTCAGAGATTTTAGCAGAAGTTTATCTGGCGATGACAGGTGGGCAGGTTACACTCGCCATCGAAGAAGACACGCAAACAGATGGTGGGCAGACAGCACACGCCAGTTTTGCCAATTTAGCGTCATTGTTGCTAGAGTCATCTACGGATGAAAATACCAATCAAGAGTGGTATGCCGCGCTCGCAGAAGCGTATCCTGAGCTAAAAGCCAATATGTAGTTGCCGTATAAGTTGATGATATCAATCTTTGAGCAATAACATTTGTATAATATAGGCTTGACTATTGTTATATTAAGCATTAAAACATCAGCAGCAAGTGCTTTTTCGATCATCATTTAAACCATCGCCATTCTCATCAGTACATTATGGAAAAACACCTATGAACCAGTCTGCGCAAATGAAGTTAACAGCCCCAACGCTTAGTGTTACTGATTTCAATCTACCATCGCTACATTTGTTGCATGATGAGATCATCGTAACCTTAAAAGATACTGAGATTCATCTGAGTGAATTTAATGATGATAATAGTCAAGCCCCTTTATTATTAGATTCTATCACTGTGCTAAAGCAGCTGTCTTGCATCTTTGAGCTGATATCTTTGGTTGGTGCAGAGGCTTTGAATACCGCTATTGTCAATGGTTTACAGCGCCTCTATGATAATGGTGATAATAACGATACCAGTTTGATTATGGACTTATCAGAAGCCATTATGACACTGGATCGCTATATCGAGTTTGTACTTTTGACAGAGTCGGTAGAGCCAACCTTGTTACTGCCTGTTATCAATAAACTCAATGCTCACGGGCAAGAGACCCCTATCACAGCAGACTATTTTGCAGCCTTTGGTAGCAGTAGTGTCATCATTGCCAACCCTGAACAAAACTTCCAACCACTTGACGAGCTTAACCTAGACACTGAACTACTAACTTATGCTTATCGTAGTGGTCTTGGAGTCGCTCTGCTCAATCAAGATGGCAACGTTAGCCCAGACGATCAGCAGAAACTTGACGCCATGAGTGCAGCGTGTGCTTTGATAGCATCGAACACCAGCAGTCTATTTTGGCAAGCGGCCACCGCAGCTGTCACGGACATTGCCACGATATTACCGTTAAACCTGAGTCAAAAACACACACTGATTTATTTAGAGCAGCAATTCCAAAGCTACTTGCCTGTGATGGACAAACGTTTTGCTGATTTGGTCAGTTTTGCTTGCCAGCGTGACAGTGATGCGGCGCAACGACTGCGTGAGCAATACGCCAGCAACCACTTGGAAAGCGCTCAACTTGAGCAAATGAAGCGTTTCTTATTCGGTCCTAATCGCGCCCTGACCGATACGCTGAACACCATCATTCAGACCCAAATTAATACCATCAAAGAAAATGTGGATAGCTACGCACGTGGTGATTCATTGAACCCTGTCGATATGCAAACCGCACAGATTATCGAAGAGCTAACAGAATTGAGCTCAGCGTTACGCTTGCTTGGTTTATCAAATGCAGCCAATAGTCTCAGCGTAGCAGCAGAAGCTGTTAGTCATTGGCAAACGCCCTCGCCTGAAGATTTCGATCACTTGCTGTTGGCATTAATGCATGCGGAAAACGCCACCATTGCAATGGCAGAAATGCACACACCAGGGGCCATCTATTTGCCACTGAATAACCCGCATATCTCTTTACATCAGCTCAATACGGCTAATGATACTTTGATACAAGAAAGTCGTTCCGCTATTGCCAGTGCAGAACAAGCCATTAACGATTATTTGGCTGAGCCAGAGCGTGATATGCTCAATATCCAGAACATACCTGAGATGATGCGCCAAGTGGCAGGGGCTGTGCGCTTCTTACAGCTGCCAACACCTGCCAGCATGCTCAGTCAATTGGCCAATTATCTTCAGCAACGTATCGAAGGTGGACAACGTATTGAAGACAGTACGCTTGCCTGTATCGCTGATGTCATTATGGCCGTCGATCATCATCTAGATGGTTTTGAGCACAATCGTCCGGTCAGCAAACAAGCACTAGATGTGGGACAGCAGAGCTTGAGTCATCTACTCGCAGCCTAATTTCTATCACGCTTAAGCACTAAAATGATATTTAAATGGCGGCTTTGCTGCCATAGCCCTTCATTTATATATAGTCGATCCCATATAATCTGGATACAAGCAAGATGCGCTTAACACTACGAATAGTAGTGCTGAGCGAGCCTGACTGATACCGTATCCGAATGATATTGGATTAACTTTACTTCAATTAAAAAAAAGTCTGTATCAACACTGATGCGTACTGACCGTAACCGGTTTGGAATTTTACTTATGACCAGCGCTTTTGTATTTAGTGATGATACTGTTTTATGCCAGCAGCGACCTAATGGATGGTGGCCCGTGCAGCTTGAATTACCCCCATCCGCTACACATTCAGACGAGGAGACCCAGCTTGCTTATCAAGTTGGTCATGTCACGCTACTCGAAAGCCTAGCACCGCGTCACTGGTCGCCTGATGTCAATCATACTAACGCGAGTGTAGATACTCTGAAGTATGCCGATATTTTAGAAAGTTCCGATCTTCTAGAAAGTGCCAACATTTCGATTGATACTCCCCACACCTTTACTGCGCAAGCGGCTAGCGCTATTACTTATGACTATGCAATTGCACATCATATTGCACTGCCCATCATTGCTGAGGGCAGCGGCAATGCGTTTGTTCCTTATCGCCAGCTGATTACTCAGTTGCCCGCGGCTTTGTCCGATCAGCTTAGCCAAGCGATACAGTTATTGCGCTGGCAAACAGATACACAGTTTTGTAGTCGCTGTGCTGCCCCAACCATTCATGCCAAACGAGATGAGCGTGCGATGGTCTGTCCAGTGTGCCGATTGCGCCAATACCCACGTGTACAACCCTGTGTCATCACAGCTATTACTCGCCCGAATCCGCAAACTGGTGAAATGCAGATTTTGCTAGCCCATCATCATCGTTATGGACAGCAAAAAACAGCGCCTCATTTATTACAGTCGCCACAACCGTTACTATACGGTTTGATTGCAGGCTTTGTAGAAGTGGGTGAAAGCCTAGAACACGCGGTGGTGCGCGAAGTGGCAGAAGAGGTAAATATCAGCCTATCAGATATTCGTTACGTCAGCAGTCAGCCATGGCCATTTCCGTCTAATTTAATGCTAGGCTTTCGCGCTTCTTATGCAGCTGGCGAAATTATTATCCAAGAAGATGAGCTGTCGCACGCCGATTTTTTTGATCTGTCAAATTTACCAAAAATACCCTCAAAAGGTAGCATTGCTTACGCGCTGATCGCACAAATTGCCAATGAGCAAGGTATTTTGCTTTAATCTATAATATCAATGCAGCATTTATCAATATCGTTATTATCCTATTATTCTAATGTCAGCGCTCAGAGCACACTTAGCACTTAGCACTTAGCACTTAGCACTTAGCACTTAGCACTTAGCACTGATATTAAGGTTTTAAAGCATATGCAAAGCACCACTAGTAAAAATAGCACCCACATCCGTCTCACCAATTTGCCAATCTTGTTCGACATTTTGGATATAGAGCGCTTACCTGCGGACATACAAGCGAAAATCTCATATATTGATGCTTGTCTACCGCAAACACAATGTGGACTTTGCGAGCACCCAGACGGCTGCTTGCCCTATGCCGCCGCTATTGTGCTTAACAATGAGCCATACAATAAATGTGTACCCGGTGGTCAACCCGTTACCAACGCCATTGCTCAAATTATTAATATAGACAGTCATGAAGCGATACTTAGCGCTGCGCCTTCTCAGTGGCCAATAGATGCGACCTCTGAACGTCCGACTGAGGTACGTGCGGTGATCCGTGAAGATGACTGTATCGGCTGCACCAAATGTATACCTGCCTGCCCAGTCGATGCTATTGTCGGTACTGGTAAGCACATGCATACTATCTTTACGGATTTATGCACGGGCTGCGAGCTTTGTATCGCTCCTTGTCCAGTCGACTGCATCGATTTGGTCACTGTTGAACGGGAGCTGTCTAGCTCTGAACGTACCACAGAGCAAGAAGATTTAAGACAGCGCTATCATACTCATTTAAGACGCGTCACCGAGCAGCTGGCTGATAGTAGCAATAGTAGACCTGTGGTCAGCATGGTTGAAGCAAAACTAAACAATGCCGCTAGTCAATCGTTGAATATCAGCGAAGCACAAGCAAAAAACACCATTGCCGCAGCGAAGCTTCGTAGTAAAATTAAAAAGCTAGAAAAGCAGCTAAGTGTCCGTGCAAATGAGAGCAAACAAGTAGAGCTTGACGCATTGCAAGTAGAGTTAAGTCAGCTTTAACAGCTTAATTATCATTTGTTAGACAGTCTACCCAACATCGCTAAAATGAATTTATCCCGATATCTTGTATCAGTTATTAACTATCAATAGCCAAAAAATAGTAAGAATACTATGAGTAAAACCGTCAAACATAAAACTGCCGATACCCCGCCATCGAGACGAATGCCCAATCGTGACGTGCGTCCATTTTTTGAAAAGCTGGCAGCGACGATTGATGAGCCGGTGACGGAATTGAATTATAAGAGTAATTTTGAGCTGCTGATCGCGGTCATCTTGTCTGCGCAGGCGACGGATGTGAGCGTCAATATTGCCACCAAGCAATTATATCCCGTAGCAAATACACCTGAAGCAATCTTGGCATTGGGTGAAGACGGTCTAAAATCTTATATCAAAAATATTGGCCTATACAATGCCAAAGCCAAAAACGTCATCAAAACTTGCCATGATTTAATTGAGAAATTTAATAGCACCGTCCCTGATAACCGCAAAGACTTAGAATCTCTTGCTGGCGTCGGGCGCAAAACCGCCAATGTGGTGTTAAATACCGCCTTTGGTCAGCCAACCATGGCGGTTGATACTCATATCTTTCGGGTAGGTAATCGTACAGGACTTGCCACAGGCAAGAATGTCTTGATCGTTGAAAATAAGTTGGTCGAGCGTATCCCAGATGACTTCATCGTGGATGCGCATCATTATCTTATTTTGCACGGGCGCTATACCTGCCAAGCCCGTACACCCAAATGCGGGGCGTGTCCTGTTTATGACGAATGTATGTTTAAAGACAAAGCCAAGTTTTTGGAGCTGTAATTTTTAGAACGATCGCTTTTAGAACGATAACGGCTCTAGGGCGTGTCCTCAATTCAATCGATTACTTTCTAAATGGGCTAAAAATAGCTAAATTTTGCCAAACATCGTCAAATAGCTTCTTAATATCTCGATATTATGTGCGCTACTTTCCTTGTTTGACGGCAATTTATCTCATTTTTATCACCATTTTTAGAGTGAGGATACGCCCTAGTTATAAAAGGTTTAATTGATCTACTTTATATGAATAAAACATGAATAGCGTGGTTAAAAAAGCAGTAGACGCCCACTTACTTTTGTAAACATTATTTAAAAATCAGGAAGCCAGATGCAGACACTGACCGCGCTATTATTCGACGATTTTGAGACTTTGGATCTATTTGGACCTATCGAGATGTTTGGCTGCTTACCTGAGCATTATCGTCTGCAATTTGCCTCCTTAAACGGTGGCATTATCCATAGTAAGCATGGCGTTGCGATGCAAACAGTCGCTGTCAGCGAGTTAGCGCATCAGACTGATATTTTATTGATGGTTGGCGGCATGGGTACTCGCCAGCAAATCAATCACCGACCATTTTTGCAGACGTTAACAATCTTGGTTGACCATGCTGATTGGGTACTTAGCGTTTGTACGGGTAGCGCATTGTTGGCTAAGGCTGGCGTCTTAGATGACAAGCGCGCAACGTCTAATAAACTGTCATGGCAATGGGTGATAGCGCAATCTGACAAAGTCCATTGGGCAAAGCAAGCACGCTGGGTTGTCGATGGCAAATTTTATACATCCTCAGGTGTCAGTGCAGGTATGGACATGGCGCTTGGTTTTATCGCCGACAGACATGATATCGATACAGCGCGCCAGATCGCTCACTATACTGAATATCGCTGGCAAGAAAATAGCGAAATTGATGACTTTTACCATGGTTAATCTATGCCTAGTTACTTCTTAGTATTATCCATCGCTAGAGTTTTACCTCGATACACGGTAAAATGTGCTAATTTTTTTATTCGTTTTCGCCTTTTATTTTTATATACATTTAATAATGACTGAGTTCGTAGAATACAGTCCCTGCAATTAAGCGATCCCATTATGCGTGAATACAACTTATTTACCTCAGAATCTGTGAGCGAAGGTCATCCTGATAAAATGGCTGACCAAATATCAGATGCCATCCTTGACGCCATCTTACGTGAAGATTTGCATGCACGCGTGGCATGCGAAACCTTGGTTAAAACAGGTGCTGTGATACTAGCAGGTGAAGTCACCACGACGGCAAATATCGATGTTGAGCGTATCGTGCGTGATACCGTAAATGGTATTGGTTATCACCACTCAGATTTGGGCTTTGATGGCGAAACATGCGCGGTCATCAATATGCTCGGCAAACAATCTCCTGAAATCGCTCAAGGTGTCGATCGTAGCGACCCTGAAGAGCAAGGCGCAGGTGACCAAGGTCTTATGTTTGGCTATGCCAGCAATGAAACTGATGTGTTGATGCCAGCCCCTATCGAATTTGCTCATCGCTTGATGGAACGCCAATCTGAGCTGCGCCGCGCAGGCGAGTTGCCGTGGTTGCGTCCAGATGCCAAGGCGCAAGTGACGTTAAGATATGATGGTAGCAAGCCTGTTGCCATTGATGCCGTGGTGCTATCAACGCAACACGATCCAAGTATCTCGCAGAAAGATCTGCAAGAAGCAATAATGGAATCTATCATCAAACAAGTATTGCCTGCTGAATTATTGCATGCTGGCACGCGCTATCATATCAACCCAACGGGTAAGTTTGTGATTGGCGGTCCTGTAGGTGATGCTGGATTGACAGGTCGTAAAATTATTGTTGATACTTATGGCGGTATGGCGCGTCATGGCGGCGGTGCATTCAGTGGTAAAGATCCATCGAAAGTCGATCGTAGTGCTGCGTACGCCGTACGTTATGTGGCTAAGAACATCGTTGCGGCAGGACTTGCTGAGCGCTGTGAAATACAGGTTAGTTATGCCATTGGTGTCGCTGAACCAACCTCTATCTCTGTCAATACCTTTGGTACGAATAAAATCAGCAATGATGAAATCATCCGTCTGATTCGCACCCATTTTGACCTGCGCCCTTATGGCATTACCCGTATGCTAAACTTATTACAACCAATGTATCAGCAAACGGCGACTTTTGGTCATTTTGGTCGTCCTGGCTCTGAAACTGCCTTTACGTGGGAAAAAACAGACAAAGCTGAGATCTTAAAAGCAGACGCTGGTTTGTAAAAATATAACTTTGCACCCCTTACAAACCCTCTTTATAAATTTAAAATTACCGACACTTATTAGGAGTCGCTTATGTCTCAAGACAATATGCAAGACAGCAACATTCAAGAAAGCAATGTTGACGCTAACATTGAGATTACCCCTGAAATGCAGGCATTTTACCAACGTGCTGATGCCATTATTGGTATCGCAAACAGTCAGTTGGGTTCTGAAGCGCATTCAGGACAAGTAGGCGCATCACTACTTTATGCCGCAGCACGTTATAGCGCATCTGTCGCTTCTATCGGCTTTGTCAAAGGCGATGACTTTGCCAAAGAAAAAGATGATATCGTTGAATTTTATGTCAAACAGTATCGCCAAATGCTGAGCGACAACCTGACTGATTATGCGCAGAACTTTGATAAATATGTTCAGCTTAATCAAGATGACAAAGCAGCTAAATAGTTCTATCGCCTTTAGCTGGCATTTATAAAACGACTGGTATAGTCAGTTCAATTTAAAAGTAGTACAAGGCAACCGAGTGTAGATGATGATTTAATACTTCAAGCGAGATTAACGCAGTAATATTTTTATAGTGGAATGACTATAGTGATGCTCAAACCCAAGCTTAATCATAGGCTTGGGTTTTTTATTAATCATGATTTGGTAGATGACTGCTGATAAATAGGCTACTATCAATTAAAACCACCTTGTTCATCACATGGTTGCAACCAGCTATCGATAACAGGGACTTACCGAACACTATTTATAAGGACATATGATTATGAACCACTTATTCAAATCATGGCGATTATGCCTGTCATTATTAGGGTTATCAGTCACTATTGCCTTAGCTGGCTGCAATAACATCCAAAGCATCGATACGCCTGACACCGCCCCTATTCATAGCACTGGGCACAGCCAACAGAACAGCGACAACCCTTTCATCAAGTGCCCACCTTACAACCCTGAGCAAACGATGTGCACCGCGCAATACGATCCTGTGTGTGTCAAAGTAAAAACTGGCTCAGGATTTAGTTATCGCACTGCGGGCAACTCATGTTCGGCATGTGGCACAACGGCAGCAGTAGGTTATGTCAAAGGACAGTGCTCATAACTTTGCTTCATAACGCTTCATAACCTTGCTTCATAACTTTGTGTAAATACTTTATATCAAACTAAAAAAGACAATTAAATCATACAAAAAAGCACCCGCTTAATCATAAGCGGGTGCTTTTTTATTATTTTTCAGATCAATAAAATCTAACCTTCAGGTTTTTCAAGATCAGGTGGGCCTGTCAACAAATCTTCATCACGAAACTCATTGGCTGAATTATGCTCTGCTGACTCTTCGGTGACAAACCATTGCTGGTTGCGATACAGTATCAAACGATCTCGACTCAAGCCGCGTAATAAGGAGTACATCATAACGACTATCACAATCGCAAAAGGGAAACCTGACACAATTGAAGCCGCTTGTAGCGCACTCAAGCCACCTGCTGCTAATAGTACGGCAGCGATGACACCTTCTGTACCTGCCCAAAATAGGCGTTGAATTTTAGGTGGATTGGCATCGCCACCTGAGGTCAACATATCAATCACAAAACTGGCAGAATCCGATGACGTGACAAACCAAAGCACAATCATCACTACGATAAGCAAGTTCAAAGCTGACGTAAATGGATAAGATTCCATCAGTTTAAAGATGGCACTGCCAGTATCTGCTTGGACAGCCTCAATCAAGCCAGGACTGATGAGGTTGGGATCAGCGGCTGCCATTAATTCCATATTAACGGCTGAACCACCGAAAGCGGTGAACCATAAGAACAAGATGGTGATAGGAATTAATAACACCCCTAAGATGAACTCACGAATGGTTCGACCACGAGAGATACGAGCCACGAACACACCGACGAAAGGCGACCAGCTTATCCACCATGCCCAATAGAAAATCGTCCATGATGCTTGCCAGTTTTCTTGACCATCATACGATTCTGTCCAAAGACCTAATGGCACAATTTGATGCAAATAATTGCCAATATTTTCTACAAAGCTATTAAAGATAAACTGGGTTGGTCCTAAAATAATCACAAAGCTGAGCAATATCACAGTAAATAATATATTGGTATCACTTAAGCGCTTAATCCCTTTATCTAGCCCCATAAATAGAGACAGACCTGCCAACATAGTGATTAAGGCAATCAAAATAATTTGCACTGTAATATTATTGGGTATGCCAAATAACGTCTCAAGACCTGAGTTAATTTGCAATACCCCAAGACCTAAAGTGGTCACTACTCCAAACATCGTACCAAATACCGCTAGTGTATCGACCGTATGACCCCAACCACCATAGATCTTTTTGCCCAATATAGGATATAGTGTCGAACGGATGGCCAGCGGTAAGCCCACTCGGTAATGGAAATAAGCCAATGACAACGCGACCATGCCATAGAGCGCCCACACATGTAAACCATAGTGCAAGAACGAGATATTCATCGCTTGCTTGGCGGCAGCCACTGTTTCAGCTTCTCCTAATGGCGGCGCCATAAAATGGTACAAGGGTTCAGCCGTCCCCCAATAGAGCAGGCCAATACCGATGCCCGCTGAAAATAGCATGCCGATCCAAGATACTAGATTGTATTCTGGTTTCTCATTTTGATGACCAAGCCTGATATCGCCATAACGACTAAATATCATGTAAATACTCATCACCAACGTTAAGTTGACCACCACAATAAAGAACCAGCCAAAACGCAAAGACACAAATGCTTTGGCATGACCAAACAACAATTCTGCTTGCTCATTAAAGAGAGCACCAAAAATAATGAACACAAGAATTAATAACGCTGAAGTTAAAAACACAGGTTTACTTACCCGCGGAAAAGGGCCTAAGCGGCCAACTTTTACATGATCCATTTAGTCATCTCAATTTTTGAAGGGGCTCACCTTAACAAGATACTGCACAACTATCAAATCGAATCAGACACTTTATAACCTTGCTATTGGTCAACAAATAAAAAAATCCTAAGATAACGATGCATCTTAGGATTTCAAATCACAATTGTTATATTGTGTTTTTACGTAAAAAAAGAAGAAGCTAACTGCCTGATTCATTTAATAAAAACAGTATTAAAGCTGATATATATAATCTGCTAATCACCTTTCACAATTTTAGGTGGTCCTTTCAACAAGTGCTCATCAGCAAACTCATTGGCTGAATTATGATCTGCAGATTCTTCGGTGATAAAGTGCTGCTGAGCGCGATACAGTATCAATCGATCTCGGCTTAAGCCACGAAGTAAGGCATACATCATGACAAATATCACTAAAGCAAATGGCAGTCCAGCCACAATAGCGGCGGCTTGCAATGCGCCTAATCCGCCTGCTGCTAACAATATAGCGGCAATCAAACCTTCCATAATCGCCCAAAATAAACGTTGAATCTTAGGTGGGTTGGTATCGCCGCCCGCCGTCAACATATCAATGACGAAACTTGCTGAATCCGATGAAGTCACGAACCATAAAACAATCATAACAACGATGAGCAAGGTAATTGGTTTCGCGAATGGATAATACTCAACCAGCTTGAAAATAGCGCTACCCGTATCTGCTTGCACCGCTTCCACCAATCCTGGACTGGCCATAGCAGGATCAAGCGCAGCCAAAAGCTCCATATGAATAGCGACACCACCGAACGTGGTGAACCAGAAGAACAAAATTACCATGGGAATCAATAATACACCCAATACGAACTCACGAATGGTACGACCGCGACTGATGCGAGCGATAAATACGCCGACAAACGGTGCCCAACTTACCCACCACGCCCAATAGAATATCGTCCAACCACTCTGCCAATCCGTATTACTATAAGCTTCGCCCCATGTTGATAACGGAATCATGGCAACGACATAATTACCAATATTTTCTATAAAACTATCAAAAATAAATAAGGTTGGTCCTAAGATGACCATAAAGGCCAAGAGCACACCTGTAAAACCCATATTGATATCACTTAAGCGCTTGATACCTTTATCAAGACCAAGCATCAATGAGCCACATGCCAATGCGGTCACAAAAGCAATAATAATAAACTGTACGGTTAAAGAATTGGGTATACCGAATAAATTTTCAAGACCTGAATTGATCTGCATAACCCCTAGACCTAAGGAAGTTACCACACCAAACATCGTGCCGAAAACGGCTAGAATATCTACCGTATGACCCCAGCGACCATATATTTTCTCGCCTAATAACGGGTATAGCGTCGAGCGAATCGACAATGGCAGTCCACGGCGAAAGTGGAAGTAAGCCAGCGCCAATGCCACAATGGTATAAATCGCCCAAGCATGTAGTCCCCAATGTAAAAATGAGATACTCATGGCTTGCTTGGCGGCTTCTATTGTTTCCGCCTCACCGAGTGGTGGTGCCATAAAGTGATACAAGGGCTCAGCCGTCCCCCAATATACCAGTCCAATACCGATACCAGCAGAGAACAACATCCCTATCCAAGAAAACAAACTGTACTGCGGTTTTTCTGTTTGTTGACCTAAACGGATGTCACCATAACGACTCGCTGCTAGATAAATGCAGAATACCAGCGCAACGTTCATTAATATAACAAACATCCAGCCGAACTTATCCGTAATAAAATTCTGTAAAAAGCTAAATAGTGTACCAGCGGTGTCAGTAAAGAAAGCACCAAAGATAATAAATCCAACGATAAGTAGTGCTGAAGTAATAAACACAGGTTTACTTACCCGTGGAAAAGGGCCTAACCTGCCAACTTTTACATGATCCATTTGTTTGTTAGCCTTAGTTTTTTAGGAAGAATACCTTAACAAGATACCTCTCAACTATCAAATCTAATTAGCTATTTACGTTTTTCTTATTGACAGAAATAGACCAAAACCATTTAGCAGCCTAACCTACAATAGTGCAAACGCTTGAAAAGCAACTGCTATTGATGGTTACTGCGGTATTAATTGTAATAATCTGCTAGCATTGCCGTCCTCTAATACCCAAACTTGTCCATCTACATTTAACACACTACGAATACGCTCGCCCATATCATAGCGATAGCGCTCAGTCGCGCGGCTATTTTCATCAAAATCGACGACTATCAGCGCTTTAGAGGATAAACCACTAATGAGCGCATTACCTTGCCACGCTGGGAAATCATTATATTTTCCAGCGTTATAAATACTCATCGATGAGGGTGATATCACTGGCGTCCAACTAATTTTGGGCGGCGTAAACTCAGGACGCGTCTCATGGTCAGGAATATCCGTGCCTGTATAGTTACGCCCATTTGATACGATTGGCCAGCCGTAGTTATGACCTTTTTCAATGAGATTAAATTCATCACCGCCCCGTGGTCCCATCTCATGCGCCCAAAGCCTACCTTTTTCATCGAACGCCATACCCAATACATTACGATGTCCTATACTCCAAAACTGTGCGGCAATGTCATTGCTATTATCTACAAAAGGATTGTCTGCTGGCACTGAGCCATCAAGATTTGACCTAATAATTTTGCCCAAATTGACGCTCATATCCTGTGCTGGTGTTTTTTCTTGGCGCTCGCCTGAACTGATATATAAATATTTTCCGTCAGGCGAGAAAAGCAAGCGATGACTATAATGCCCCTGCCCTTTTACTTTCGGTATTTGCTCCCAAATGGGCGTAAGATCCTGCAAACGAGGCTTGGCTGTATCCAATCCTATCAATGTCGCTTTGATGACTTTAGCGCCAAATTTATTATTATCAGTGTCATTCCCTGCTTCAACGTAGCTCATATAGACATGATTAGCAGTAGCAAAATCTGGTGCAAGAACGATATCGCCAAGACCACCTTGCCCACCATAAGCCACCTTCGGTATACCACTGATGGTTGTCTTGGCACCTGTTGCCGTCTCAACAATGAATAACTCGCCTGTCTTTTGGGTGACAAGTAATTTAGGGGGCTCATTATTAACGGCAGGTAATGCTGTCATTGCCCAAGGCTCATCAAACGTGGCTATTTTTTTAGTGATAAAGGCGGGTTTTTCGGTACTTGCTAGCGATTCACTAGCAGAAGCTTGCCCTTCTTTATAGTCTGTTAGGTCTTCATGAGTATTGACGGCAGTTTGATTGGAGCAAGCAGGAGCACTAAACAGCAGTGCGCTGATCATTATCGGTAACATTAATGGCGTGCTTAGGTGCTGCATACTGATGATCGTCATTTTGTCGTCTCCGTAACTGTTGATGTCTTATTCCTAGTGTTTAGTTTTCAGTGCTTAGTTTATTTATAACATAGTCAAAGCACTCAAACCGTAAATAATAATGGCGCACAAAAAAACCCCTTACCTGCCTGTAGAAAAAATAGGCAAGTAAGAGGTTTGTTTTAAACCACGGTCAGTTAGGGTTAGATATTAATTCATGCTACGTTTCTCAAACACCAACTTATCATCTGCGCCGACATCGACTTTGATGATATCTCCTGCGCCAAAATCACCAGCCAATAGCTTCAATGACAACGGGTTTTCAATCTCTTGCTGAATGGCACGCTTGAGTGGACGCGCGCCATAGACAGGATCATAACCAACCGCAACCAGCTTATTCATCGCTTCTGCTGATAACTCGATGTCTAACTCACGCTCATGCAAGCGCTGACGTAAGCGATCCAACTGAATCGCAGCAATACCTGACATCTGCGACATACCGAGCGGATGGAATACCACAATCTCGTCGATACGGTTGACGAACTCTGGGCGGAAATGCTGCCCAACTGATTCCATCACCTCAGCTTTGATGTCTTCGTAACTTTCACCGACCATCTCTTGGATTTTGTGCGAACCCAAGTTACTGGTCATAATGATGACCGTGTTTTTGAAGTCCACCACGCGACCCTGTGAGTCCGTTAAGCGACCATCGTCCAATACTTGTAGCAAGATATTAAACACATCAGGGTGCGCTTTTTCAACTTCATCAAACAAAATCACACTATAAGGCTTACGGCGTACAGCTTCCGTTAATGCACCACCTTCTTCGTAGCCCACATAACCTGGAGGCGCACCCACCAAACGACTGACACTGTGCTTCTCCATATACTCACTCATGTCGATACGAACAATCGCATCTTCAGAGTCGAATAAGAAGTTCGCCAGTGACTTGGTCAACTCAGTCTTACCGACACCCGTTGGTCCTAAGAATAAGAACGAACCTGAAGGGCGATTCGGATCAGACAAACCAGCACGGCTACGGCGTACCGCATTGGCGACCGCTTCGACTGCTTCATCTTGACCGATGACGCGTTCATGGAGCTTTTCTTCCATCGCTATCATCTTGTCACGCTCGCCTTGCATCATTTTACTCACAGGAATACCTGTTGCTGCCGCTACGACTTCGGCAATTTCATTATCCGTGACTTTATTACGTAGTAGTTTTACACCACTACCTTCGCCTGTCTGCTCTTTTTGTTCTGCCAAGTCAGACTCAGTAATGCGACGCTCTAGCTGCGGAATCGTTTCATACTGCAGCTTACTCATGGTCTCGTAATCCCCTTCACGACTGGCTTTGTCATAGGCGATACGCGCTTTATCCAGCTCGTCTTTTAGCTGCTGACTGCCTTTGACCAAGGCTTTTTCTGCTTGCCAAATCTCATTAAGGTCAGCGTACTCTTTTTCTAGCTCTTCAATTTGTGCATCGAGCACTTTACGCTCGGCTTGCGCACCAGCGTCTTCTTCATTTTTAAGCACTTCGCGCTGCATTTTCAACTGAATCAAGCGACTATCAAGCTTACCTAAGGCTTCAGGCTTGCTGTCCATCTCCATACGTAAACGACTGGCCGCTTCATCAATCAAGTCAATCGCTTTATCTGGCAGCTTGCGATCGGTAATATAACGATGGCTCATCCGCGCAGCAGCAATAATCGCGCTGTCTTGGATATCAACACCGTGATGCAGCTCATAACGCTCTTTTAGACCACGCAAAATCGCAATGGTGTCTTCGACCGTTGGCTCATCGACCAGTACCTTTTGAAAACGACGCTCAAGCGCCGCATCTTTTTCGATGTACTGGCGATACTCATCAAGAGTTGTCGCACCGACACAGTGTAGCTCACCACGCGCAAGCGCAGGCTTTAGCATATTACCGGCATCCATCGCACCATCGGCTTTACCAGCACCTACTAAAGTATGCAACTCATCGATAAATAAGATGACATTGCCTTCTTGCTTTGATAAGTCGCTGAGCACCGCTTTGAGTCGCTCTTCAAACTCACCACGGAATTTTGCCCCCGCAATCAATGAGCCCAAATCTAACGACAACACTTCTTTGCGGCGTAGTCCTTCTGGTACGTCACCATTGATGATTTTTTGTGCCAAACCTTCAATGATAGCCGTTTTACCAACACCTGGCTCACCAATCAGTACTGGATTATTTTTGGTACGACGTGACAGTACTTGAATGGTACGACGAATCTCTTCATCGCGACCAATCACAGGGTCAAGCTTACCAAGTTCCGCCTGCTCAGTTAAGTTAATCGTATATTTATTCAGCGCATCACGCTGATCTTCAGCATTTTGATTATTCACGGTATCATCACCTCGCAATTGCTCAATGACTGTTTTTAATTTACTCGCTGTTACGCCCGCACTCTCAAATATCTTTTTGGTTTCACCTTGCTCAGCGAGCGCCAACATCACCCATTCAGTGGCGATAAAATCATCGCCTTCTTTCTGCGCTTGACGGTCTGCCAAGTTCAAAATCTTAACCGAATTTGGGTTTAAATTCACATCACCTGTTGGCTCACTAATCGTTGCTTGATTGTCGAGCGCCTTTGCCACACCATTCTTTAGCGCAGGGATAGACGCGCCTGCTTGTTGGCAGATAGATAAATTAGACTCATCCTGTAGCAATACTGCAAGCAGATGCACGGGATCAATACCTGTATGGTCACGTCCCAATGCTAGGCTCTGTGCTTCTTGAATGGCTGATTGCAATTTCTGGGTAAATTTTTCGAACCTCATAATTGTGTCCTTTTATAATTAGTATTATCAGTCAGTGAATGCAACATAAAATACCGAACGCGCAGCGTTTAAAACATAGCGCTTATCGTCAATTTTATCGTGTCTCAATCACCGTTAGTTGTTATATATATAGGGTATAACATACAAGATTTCAACCTACTTATGCAATTTGTCAATCAATATCTATGACTTATTAGTAAATACTGAAAAATAGTAAGATTTTATATAGGTAAAAACCTTACCCATAGCAATGATATTATCACAAACTATCAATAGGCACACTAAGAGAATATTTCAAGAGAATAAATAAAAAAAACAACTAAAAGAGAGGCTTGCTCAACAATGAAAGGCAAGCAAGAGACAGCTATAGCAAAGATTTTAATGCGCTGTAACTGCTAGAAATTTACTACACGATAGCCAGCATTAACATAACGCTCATTCTACAATTTCTATCAATGTACCAACCTTAACTGCCGCCATAATCTCATCCATCTCATTATCAGTGACCGCAATGCAACCATCGGTCCAATCACGTTGTTGGTTAATCCACGCTAGATGACCGAAGCCGTTCATCTGCCCATGAATCATAATATCACCACCAGGATGAACGCCGCGTGATCGTGCCCGAGCTTTGTCCGCAGCATTGGGGTAGCTTATATGGATGGAGCGATGGGCAATAGAGTTCTCATTCTTATAATCTAAGATGTACGCCCCCACGGGTGTGCGCTCATCGCCTTGCTGCTGTTTATGACCAACCGGACTATCCCCTAGCGCAATACGATAGGACTTAATGACTTTATCACCACTCAATAGCTGCAAAATACGGTCGGATTTATCGACAAAAACTTTATCGATAACCACCGTACTAGAAATAGGCTGACCATTATTGCCTGTACTTTTTGCATCCGAGGAGGCTGTTTTGACATACCCTATCGCACTGGTGCTCATAATGGTGGTCAGTCCCAGTCCTATCACGACAAACAATCGACGCGGCTTTTTGCTGAAATGTAGAGAAAAAAATGACATAGGCTTTAATAACTCCGTTTGGCGTTAAAGAGTGAAATGGCAACATACCACGCTATTAACTTACCAAAGCATCATGCCAGTTTTTGTGAAAATTTCATGGATAACATTAGGATCTTTTGAACATAAAAATTGCGTTAATACCATTACACCATACGAATCGCGCCATCTAAGCGAATGACTTCTCCATTGAGATAGGCATTATCAATGATATGCATGACCAACTTGGCAAACTCATTGGGATTGCCCAGACGCTTAGGATAAGGTACGCCCGCCTCTAGTTGTTCGCGCGCTTTTTCAGGGATAGTCTCCATCATCGGTGTGGCAAAGACGCCCGGCGCGATAGTCATCACGCGAATACCATGACGTGCCAGCTCACGTGCTAGCGGTAAAGTGAGACCGACGACACCTGCTTTTGACGATGAATAGCTTGCTTGTCCTACTTGCCCATCAAAAGCTGCGATAGAAGCCGTATTAATAATGACGCCATTATCAGCGTTCTTCTCTACAGAGCTGTCTGCGTTATTGGCATTTGCTACACGCTTTGCAATACTGGCTGCGACCAAACGCGCGACATTAAAAGAGCCAACAAGATTAATATTGACGCCACGACTAAAAGCATCGAGATCCGCTGGGTTGTTATCACGGTCCAGCAGCTTTTGCACAACGGCAATGCCCGCACAGTTGATAGACCCTTGTAAGCCGCCAAATTCTTTTTCAGCCGTATCCACAGCCGCTTGCACCTCATCACCACTGGTCACATCACAGCGTGTAAAACGCGCATTGTCACCTAGCTCGTCTACCAGTGCTTTCCCAGCTGATTCATTCAGATCTGCGATGACGACTTTACCGCCTTGCTTGACAATAGCACGAACCACTGCCTCTCCCAAACCTGATGCACCGCCTGTGACCAAAAAGCTCTGTTGTTCAATGTGCATAATTATTCCTTTTATTAATATTTTTACTGTTATTTTTATCAGTCATCGATTTTTATCTTAACCTGACGATATGAGTGCATTGCGCTTTATTAAGCTGCAGATAAACTGCGCAGCAAAAAGCGCTGAATTTTACCACTTGGGGTTTTTGGCAACTCTTTCACAAACTCAACCTCACGTGGATAAGCATGCGTTGATAGACGCTTGCGTACCAAGTCTTGAATCTCTTTAGCAATCTCGTCTGTGCCTTCGATACCGTCTTTTAGTACCACATACGACTTAATGGTATGACCACGCACTTCGTCTGGCACTCCAACTGCCGCTGACTCTGCGACTGCCTCATGCTCCAGCACGGTATTTTCAACATCGGTTGGTCCAACTCGGTAACCTGCGGTAATGATAATGTCGTCATCACGCCCTGAAAACCAATAGCTGCCATCACTGTGGCGCTCAACCACGTCGCCTGTTAAATAGTAATCATCAGTAAAAGCGTCTTTTTCGTTCCAGCTATAACCACGGAAATAAAATGCGGGCGATTGACTGACCACTACGGCAAGCTGTCCTTGTTCGCCATCAGCTAATATATTCATCTCATCGTCTAACACTACTAATGTGTGCCCCGGTAGCGCCATGCCCATCGAGCCAACCGGACATTTATGTGATAACGCATGATGCTCACAGCAAGTCATACCCGTTTCGGTCTGCCCGTACTGATCGCAGACTTTACAGTTTAAATAGGTTTCAACCCAATTGACCACTTCGGTATTTAAGGTCTCGCCTGCTGAATTGGCACAGCGCAGTGATAATTTAGCCTCACTATCGTTATTATTGTCATTGTGAGCAGCTTCAAACACGCCACTCGATTTCATCATCCGAAACGCTGTCGGTGAGGACGCTAAATTACTAATCTTATGACGTACCATAAAATCGCGAGTATTTTGTGCATCAAAGCCAGCTTCATTAAAATACGTTGTTACCCCTAATAACAAAGGTCCTGTAATCGCATAATAAAGACCGTATGCCCAACCTGGATCAGCCATGTTCCAGTAATTATCATCCGCTCGCAAGTCAATCGCATAGCGCATGTAGAGATAGAACGCTGAGAGCGCACTTAGCGGCACACTAACGCCTTTTGATTTACCTACTGTACCTGAGGTAAACATTTGCAGAAAGGGTGCATCGGTATCTAATGAAACCGCGTATACCGTTTGCGACTGTGTTGCGACCTTTTCAGCGTAGCTATCATCACCCCAACTTTGCGCATCTACTTTGCTACCAACCAGCACCATTTTGGTTTGTTTGGCCAAGTCGTCAAACTTGCCACGATTTTCTTGATTGGTAAAAACCACTTTGGTATTGGCTTTGTCCATCCGATACTTAATTGAATCATAGCCAAAGGCGGTAAATAACGGTTGATAAACCGCGCCGATCCGCCAAGTCGCGAGTACAATGGTGAGCAGCTCAGGAGTGCGAGGTAGCATGGTTGCCACTTGGTCACCAACTTGTACGCCATAAGACAACAATAAATTGGCGACTTGTGCGCTTGCCTTATCAAGCTCAGCAAAGGTCATGCGCGTTACATTGCCCGACGTATCTTCATGCACCAGTGCAATATTATCACCGCGACCATCACGCACATGACGACCGCAACACGCCATATAAGCATTCAAGCGGTCGTCTAAATGCTCGCCAAATATTTCTGTCAATAGCGCGTTCATATCAAAGTTATGATAGTAATCACTGTAGCTCATTGGCGGGTGTGCAGTATGATTTGAAGTGGTATTTACGACTGATGGGTCTGTAGAAGAGGTGTTCATAAGCTAATCCTTTAGCAATAGCAGGTAACGGGCGAAATAAGAGAATTGTCAGCAGAAAAACAGGCATATCCTAGCAACAGTTCTTTCTGCTTGTTCGCACATATAAATGTGCATAGACTCTATTAGTAACGCATTTTAATATTTATTTCAATACATAACGTATCATTTTTATAATTCAATCACAAACTCTTGATGGAACTTTATTTCAAAGCACTCAGCAGCCACTTAAAAATCCCAGCAGCGCCTTTTCTTCATAACTTTGATGCTGTTTGGTACGTCCACGGCGCGCTTGTTTATAAGGTTCAAAGAACTGCCCCGCCAAAAAGCGCTCTATAATAATGGGATTAATATAAGATGTTCGGCAGACAGCAGGGGTATTACCCAGCTCATCAGCGACACTTTTTACCATATCAGTCACCAGTTGCTGACGCGCTTTACTATCAGGTTCACTGGCTAATATTGCTTTACCCTGAGCGCTCTGTAGCTCATCATAAAGGTAGCTTGCTGCCAGCACACTGGCCATCCAAGTACGAAAGTCCTTTGCGCTATATAAATTACCGCTATACATCTCACTGTCACGACCATAACCGCTAGTATGCGTGCGTAGATAGTCGTTGATATCGCTACTGTCGACGACTTGCTTGTGACCATCGTCATCTAAATATTTAAAAATCTGATAACCAGGTAGCTCAGAACATGCCTGCACAATCTCAATCAAACGCTCATCTTGCAATTCAATATGATGCTCTTTAGCACTTTTACCGACAAAATCAAACGCCAGTCCGTTATCAGTTTCGCTCACATGCTTACTGCGTAGAGTACTCAAACCATAGCTTTTATTGAGCTTGGCATAGCGGCTGTTGCCGATACGAATCAAGGTCGTTTCTAATAGTTTGACCACTGCTGATAAGACATTTTCACGGGATAATGATTTAGCTTTCAAGTCTTTTTCGACTTGCGCACGTAGATTCGGCAATGCTCTAGCGAAGCCTATCATGGCATCGAATTTGGCTTGGTCACGTACGCGATCCCACTCAGGGTGATATAAGTATTGTTTTCGTGCTTTGTCATCGCGCCCCGTCGATTGCAAGTGCCCTTTAT